>JALQYS010000104.1 GCA_023254015.1 Paracoccaceae bacterium | reverse complement strand
CCGCAGCGGATCGGCCTGGGCCAGCCGGTCGAAGGCCATCAGGCTGTCGATCAGGGCCGGCATGTCGTGCAGGCGGATCATGTTCGGCCCATCGGACGGCGCCTTGTCCGGGTCCTGGTGGGTTTCCAGAAAGACCCCCGCGATGCCAAGGCTGACGGCCGCCCGCGCCAGCACGGGCGCGAATTCGCGCTGACCGCCCGAACTGTCGCCAAGGCCGCCGGGGAAGGCCACGGCGTGGGTGGCATCCATCACCACCGGATAACCGGTGCGCGCCATGATCGGCAGGCTGCGCATGTCGGCCACAAGGCCGTTATAGCCAAAGGTCGTGCCGCGTTCGGTCAGAAGGATCCGTTCATTCCCGGTCGAGGCGATCTTTTCGGCCACATTGGCCATGCCATAGGGATCAAGGAACTGCCCCTTTTTCACATTCACCGCCGCCCCGGTGCGGCCGGCGGCCAAGAGAAGATCGGTCTGGCGGCACAAGAGCGCCGGGATCTGCAGCACATCAACCACGGCGGCGACTTCGGCGGCCTGTTCGGGTTCGTGAAAGTCGGTCAGGACCGGCATGCCCATGGCGCGCACCGCCTCCAGCACCTTCAGCCCCGCCGCCATGCCCATGCCGCGCTTGCCTTTCAGGCTGGTGCGGTTGGCCTTGTCATAGCTGGCCTTGAACACATATTGCGCGCCCGCGGCCTTGCAGGCCTCTGACAGAAGGCCCGCGATCATCTGGGCGTGGTCAAGGCTTTCCAGCTGGCACGGCCCCGCGATCACCAGAAGCGGGTGGTCGTTGGATACCGTCAGCCCGCCGATCCTAACCTCTTTTGCCGATGTCATGCCGTTACCTGTTCCCTGAGGATCGCCACCGTCATCGAGACCATCAGATAGATGCCCGCGAAGATCAGCATGGTGACCAATGTGTTTTCAAAGGCGCGCGGATAGGCGGCCTCGTCGGGGGCAACCGGCGCCACCGCCACCGACAGATAGCGCGTCTGGCGGTTGGCTTCCACCCGTGCCGTTTCCATCGCCTGCAGCGATTGTGCCAGCAACATCTGCCGGGTCTGGGCATCGGCCTGGGCGACCAGAAGATCGGACTGCACCTGAGCCAGCGAGAACCCGTCCTGACCCTGTTCGGTCAGCTTGGCGCGCAATTCGGCGATCTGGGCCTTGAGGGTGTCGATGCGCCGCTTCAGGGGTTCCATCCGGGCCTTGTTCGGGGTTTCGTTCGATTCCATCTGCGCCAGCGACAGCTGGTCCTGGCTGAGCTGGCTTTCCAGCTGGCCGATCTGGCTGGTGATCAGCCCAACCTCGGCCTCCGACGACAGGACCTTGAATTTTTCCTGCAGTTGCACGACGCGGATGTTCGCCTCCTGATATTTCCTTTCGGCGTCCTCATAGCTTTCGCGCGCGCCCTTCATCTGGTCCTCGCGCAGGCGCTGGGTCATCTGGTCGACCTGTTCCTCGGCATAGCCGATCAGCGCGTTCGAGAATTCCACCGCCTTTTGCGGGTCGGCGGCGCTGATTTCCATCTTCACCACGCCTTCGGTCGGGTCATAGGAAATGCGGACGATCTTCTTGTACAGCTTGTAGGCGGTGCTTTCCGTCGCATCGGGGGCAAGTCGCTGGATCGCGTCGATCGAGGGGTCCGAGAAATGCGCGCGAAAGCCGTTGTCGGCCTCAAGCCGCAGCATGGCGACCTGGCTTTGCAGATAGCCCTGAACGGCAATGGAATCCTGCGCCGTGGCCATCGGGGTCGAAGAGAACAGCCCCCCCATGCCCGCAGCACCCGGTGCTTCGGACTGCTGGATGACGAATTGGCTCTTGGCGGCATACATCGGCGTGGCGATGGTGTAGAAGTAGAGGCCGGCAAGCAGGGTGGGCAGCAGCACGAACACCGCCAGCCGCGCCATCAGCAACAGCGACCGCCGCCGCCGCCGCCGGGCGATGTCCTGCTGGATCTTCATCACCTCGGCCAGATGCGCCTGTTCGGCCCGCAGCTCGGTCGAGGGCAGTTGCGGGGTCTTGACGGTCTGCGGCAGGCGGATGCCATCGCCGCCGGGCGTCACCGTCAGCGCGCGCGAGCCGCCCTCGGGCGGCCCATCGCTGCCCGCGACCAGTTCCAGAACGGCATTTGTCTGGAACGGGTCAATGCTCTTTGCGCGCAACAGCCGCACCGCATCGAAATCCGAGGTGGCGGGCAGCCCGTATTTCTGCGCCAGCCGCCGCGCCATGCGCAGCTGCCGGCCCGTCAGCCCCTCGCGCCGGATGGCGTCGATCTCGGTCGGGGCGGCGTCGGGGCTGCCGGGGGTGGGAATCGAGCCCGAGGCCGGCTGTGCGGCCGTGGGAAAGCGTTCGGTGCCAAAGCCGTCCTCGGCCGCACCGGCCATGAAGGCATCGTCGCCGATCTGTTGCGGGGCCGCGGAAGGGGGGGCAGGCGGCACGGCCTGCGGGCCCGGGCGCGGCGGCAGCTCTGCGGGCGCGGGAAGGTCAAGGCGTCGCGTGCGGAACCGTTTAACTGTGAGCTTCATAGTCATAAAGACGCTTCGCCTCTTCCAGAGTGTCGAACATGTAAAGTTGGCCATGGCGCAGCACGGCCGCCGAGCGGCAGAATTTCTCCAGCGTCGAGGGCTGGTGGGACACCACCACCATCGTGGCATTCTTCAGCCGCTGACGCAGGATCTGGCCGGCCTTGCGGTTGAACTCGACATCGGTGGACGAGGGCATCCCTTCGTCGACCAGATAGATGTCGAACTCCAGCGCCAGCATCAGCGCAAAGGAGAGCCGCGCGCGCATGCCCGAGGAATAGGTGCCCACCGGCATGTCGAAATATTCGCCCAGACCGCAAAGCCACCGGCAGAAGCTTTCGACATAATCGGGGTCAAGGCTGTAAAGCCGGGCGATGTAGCGGGCGTTCTCGGTGGCGGTGTGCTTGCTTTGGATGCCGCCCATGAAGCCCAGAGGAAACGAGATGCGCGAGGTGCGGATGATCCGCCCCTCATCAGGCTTTTCCAGCCCCGCCATCATGTTGATGACCGTGGTCTTGCCCGTGCCGTTGCGGGCGAGAATTCCCAGCGAGTTGCCCAGTTCCACGCGAAAGCTGGCCCGGTCAAGGATCACCTTGCGCGATTGCCCCGTCCAGAAGGACTTGCTGACATTTTCGAACGCGATCATCCGCCTGTCCTTGGCCGCAACGGCCGGGTCATCCTGTGGTTGCGGGTTCCTGTTAGCGAAACATCGTTAACAGGGGCTTGCGCGCCGCCCGAACCGGTCTTCTGATCTGTCTGATACAGATCCTTTGGGGCAGCATTATGTCGTTATCCACGATTTGATGACAATAGACGGCGTGGGCCCGCATTGGATGCCCCACTCGGCTAGCGCGGCAGGACACGCCCGGCCAGCAGCGCCAGCGGACCCGCCAGCAGCGACAGCGCCAGGCCCAGCCGGGCCGCTTCGGCCATGGCCCCGCCGGGCAGGGCGCTTTCCAGCGCCAGCACGGGCACGGTGAACCCCATGCCGGCGATCATCGCCACGAGGAGCACCTCGCGCAGGCCCAGCCCCGCGGGAAGCCGCACACCCAGACCTCCGACCGCCACCGCCAACCCGGCCAGAAGGCCCAAGGGCTTGCCCAGCCAGACCGCTGCCAACAAGACCAGCGTCGTCGGTGCAAAGGCGGCAAGGTCGATGCCGCCGCGCGTCAGCCCAAAGAAGAACAGCACGACAGCCAGGGGCCGCACCAGAAGATGGGCCAGCCGGTTCAGCGGGTCATGCAGGAATTCCTCGGCCTCGGCAAAGACGCCAAAGCTGCGGTCGGCATGGGGAATGACGGGAATCACCGGCAAAAGCCCCAGCGCCGGCGGCAGACCCGAGGCGGCGACGCCGAACCACGACAGCCCTCCGGCCAGCACATAGGGCCACAGCGTCAGCGCCCGCCGCCGCCGCGCCTCGGGCAGATCGGGCGTCAGGCCGCGGGCCACCAGCGCCCAGACCAGCAGCACCGCCAGCGCCGGAAGGGCCAGCCAGGCCAGCCGAAAGATCGCCTCGGGGTCCGTCAGCCCGGTGAGCAAAAGGCCCAGAATGTCCAGCCCGATAGTCAGAAGCAGCGAAACATGCAGCGCCGGATGGCCTGCGCCAAAGACGCCGCGGGCCACCACATAGGCCAGCACCACATCGCCCCCGACCGGCACCTGCCATCCCAGGGCAAAGCTGGCCTCCTCGGCCGTCTCGATCAGCGCCGCCACCGCGACCCAGACCACGATCGCCCCCAGCGCCCCGCCCAGGATGCCCGCCACCGGCACGATCGCCCGCCGGCCTGCCATGGCCCCGCGCGTCAGCACCAGCGCCTCCCAGAACTCCTTGCCGATGAAGGCCACGAAAAAGGTCATCAGCAGGTCTGACACGATCAGCATCGGGGTCACCGAAACCGGCAAGGGCGCCAGCCAGCCCGGAAGGTCCAGATCGAACAACCGCCATTCCAGCGCGTCGTAGTAGCTGCCCGGCGACAGGTTGACCCAGACCGTGGCCAGCACCACCCCGGCCAGAAGCGCATGGGCAAAGCGGCTGACAAAGGGAGAGACACGATACATTGCGGGCAAGAGTTCCGGTTCAGGCGTTATCTTGTTGAACCATGGGGCGGGCTTGCGTTCAATGCCTATCTCTTGGGGGGCAGGCCTTCGGGCCTTGCCCTGCCGGGGCTTGGGGATTAGGCCTTGCCCAAAGGCCCGAACCACCCGGATGGACAGCATGACCGACAGCCCGCTTGATACCGCCCATGCGGCCATGGCCCTTGGCGGCGAGGCCGAGGCCTTGCGTTTCTATCAGCTTCTGGCCGACACGCCGCTGTCGCTGCTTTTGGCGCGCGAGGCCGAGGGCGAGGCGATCGAGCCGCAGGTGTTCGAGCTTTCGGATGGGCCGGTGGTTCTGGCCTTTGACAGCGAAGAGCGGCTGGCGGGGTTTCAGTCGGGGCCGGTGCCCTATGCCGTCCTGCCGGGCCGGGTGATTGCCCAGGGGTTGGCGGGGCAGGGGCTGTGGCTGGGGTTGAACCTTGGCACGGGGGCGGCCAGCGAAACCCTGCTGCCGCCCGAGGCGCTGTCGCATCTTCTGGAGCTCCTGGATGTGGCCCCGCAGGAAACCGCCGCCCAGCCCCGGCGCTTTGACGCGCCCCGCGTGCCGCAGGCGCTGGAGCAGGCGCTGACGCTGGCGCTGACGGGGGCCTCGGGCCTTGCCGGAGGGGCGGTTCTGGCGGCGGTGACCTATGACAGCGGGGCCAGTGGCCACATGCTGGCGCTGGTGGGGGCGACGCCGGCCGCCGAGCCCGCGCTGGCCCGTGCCGTGGCCGAGGCGCTGGCCTTTGCCGGGCTGGAGGCGGCGGTGCTGGATGTGACCTTCCTGTCGCCCGACGATCCGGCGCTGCAGGCCATGGCGGCCGTGGGGCGCAGCTATGCCATCGCGGCCCCCGCGCCCGATGCCCCCGCGCCGATGCCCGCCGCACCGGGCACCGACCCCTCGCGGCCGCCGCGCTTGCGCTAGGGCTTGGGGTAAATTGATACCCCATATTGTAAGTCATTGATTTTAAAAAAAACTATTGCCGGTCCACCCCTTGACCGACCGTCCCGCATCGGCGATAAACCCCCATCCGAGATTCCGGGGGGCTTGCCCTCTTAACCTTACGGGACCAACCACATGAAAACCTTTACCGCAACGCCTGCGGATATTGAGAAGAAGTGGATCCTGATCGACGCCGAAGGCGTTGTTCTGGGCCGTCTTGCCACGATCGTGGCCAATATCCTGCGTGGCAAGAACAAGCCGACCTTCACGCCGCACATGGACATGGGCGACAACGTGATCGTGATCAATGCCGACAAGATCCAGATGACCGGCAAGAAGCGCGAAGACAAGGTCTATTACTGGCACACCGGCCATCCGGGCGGCATCAAGCAGCGCACCGCGCGGCAAGTGCTGGAAGGCGCCCACCCCGAGCGTGTGGTGGTCAAGGCCGTCGAGCGCATGATCACCCGCAACCGTCTGGGCAAGCAGCAGATGACCAACCTGCGCGTCTACGCCGGTGCTGCCCACCCGCATGAAGCTCAGCAGCCGACCGTCCTTGACGTCAAGGCGCT
>JALQYS010000076.1 GCA_023254015.1 Paracoccaceae bacterium | reverse complement strand
GTTGGACGAGACCTGAATATCCATCGAGGGGCTGATCGAGGGCTTGACCCCATTGGTGCGATATTCGCCCTGCCGCAGCGCCCGGTCCAGAATGTCGTTCTGGTTGGTCGCAACCACCAACTGGTCAATCGGCAGGCCCATCTTCTTGGCAATGTAACCCGCGAAAATGTCGCCGAAATTGCCGGTCGGCACGGTAAAGCTGACGGCCCGGTGCGGCGCGCCAAGGCTGACGGCGCTGCTGAAATAATAGACGACCTGCGCCAGAACCCGCGCCCAGTTGATGCTGTTGACGCCCGCCAGCCGCACGCCATCACGGAAGGCGAAGTCATTGAACATCGCCTTCACATTGGCCTGACAGTCATCAAAGTCCCCGTCCACGGCCAGCGCGTGGACATTCGCCTCGGCCGGCGTCGTCATCTGGCGGCGCTGCACGTCCGACACCCGGCCATGCGGATACATGATGAACACGTCCACATTGGCCAGCCCCTTGAAGGCCTCCATCGCCGCCGAGCCGGTATCGCCCGAAGTCGCGCCGACAATCGTGATCCGCTCCCCCGTCTTGGCCAGTGCCGCCTGCATCATCTGCCCGATGAGCTGCATGGCGAAATCCTTGAAGGCAAGGGTCGGGCCATGGAACAGCTCCAAAAGGAAGTGGTTCGGGCCAAGTTGCACCAGGGGTGCCCGGGCGGCGTGGCCGAAGCCGGCATAGGCCTTGGCGATCAGGCTCTTGAATTCGTCATCGGCAAAGAAACCGCCGATGAACGGCTTCATCACCCGAAAGGCGATGTCCTCATAGGGCAGACCGGCCAGCGCGGCGATCTCGTCATGGGACATGACCGGCACGGTTTCGGGCACATAAAGCCCGCCGTCGCGGGCCAGACCCGTCATCATCGCCTCACCAAAGCTCAAAACCGGGGCCGTTCCCCGCGTCGAGATATAGCGCATCATCCGCCCCTTATGCCTGTTGCCGCCTGATACGCCACAGAAGGGCCAAAGTCATCACCGCCCAGACCAGGGCCAGCGAAAACCAGGTGATGGCATATCCCCAATGATCATTGGGTATCGTGGAAGTATCGACCGGGACTGGCGTGATCCCGTCACCGGTTGGCTCGCGCGCGACAATAAATGTCGGTTCCGTGTTCAGCTTGGCCGCCATGGCCGCAACATCGCGCGCAAACCACAGGCCCGTCCCTTCATCTGGCGGCGGGGTGGCAGAGGTTGCGTCCTGCGGCCAGTGCAGGTTGCCGATGACGCCGGGCAGGCCACGCACCCGCGGGATGTGCCTCGCCTCCTCCTCGACAAAGCCGCGGTCCACCAGAATCCGGCGGCCGTCGGTTGTCTGGAAGGCCTCGATGATCTTGACGCCGGGACTACCGCCCTTGATGCCGTGCAGCACCTCGACAAAATCACCGGTAAAGCGGCCGGTCACACTGACCGGCAGGTATTTGTCGGTTGCCGGATCCGGAGCCGTGGGCAAGGCCACGGGCGCGTCATGGATGCGCGCCTCGATCTCGGCCAAAACACCGGCTTTCCAATGCATCCGGTTCACCTGCCAGACGCCCAGCGAGATCAGAACGGCACAGCCGACGACCCCCATCAGAAGCGGGAAAAACATACGGCGCAGCATCATGGCCCCCCAAATGAACAACGCGGGCCAGATGGCCCGCGCTGACAGAAGTTTCAAGTGGGCTTGTTGCCCCCCACTCTTACTGACCCCAGACGTAGACGGCGGCGAAGAGGAACAGCCAGACCACGTCCACGAAGTGCCAGTACCAGGCAGCCGCCTCAAAACCCACATGCTGTTCGGGCGTGAAGTGGCCCTTGTACGCGCGGATCAGGCAGACCAGCAGGAACACGGTGCCGATCAGAACGTGGAAGCCGTGGAAGCCGGTGGCCATGAAGAAGGACGCGCCATAGATGTTGCCGGCAAAGCCAAAGGCAGCGTGGCTATATTCATAGGCCTGGAAGAAGGTGAAGATCATGCCCAGCACCACGGCCACGATCAGCCCGTGCTTGAGGTCACGGCGGTTGTTCTCATGCACCAAGGCGTGGTGGGCCCAGGTTGCGGCGCAGCCCGACAGAAGCAGGATCAGCGTGTTGATGAGCGGCAGGTGCCAGGGATCGAAGGTGGTGATGCCCTCGGGCGGCCAGGCGCCGTCAACGAGGGGCGACATCGGCCCCATCGGATAGAGCGCATGTTTGAAGAAGGTCCAGAACCAGGCCGAGAAGAACATCACCTCGGACATGATGAACAGGATGAAACCATAGCGCAGACCGATGCGCACAACCGGGGTGTGGTCGCCGGTCTGGCCTTCGCGGACGACTTCCGACCACCAGGCGAACATGACGTAAAGCACGCCAGCAAGGCCGATCAGGAACATCCAGGGCGCAGAGCCCTTCATCCACAGCGTCGCGCCGAACAGCATGACAAAGGCCGAAACCGATCCCATGAAGGGCCAGATCGACGGCGGCAGAATGTGATAGTCGTGGTTCTTGGCGTGGGCCATGGTTGGTTCCCTCGTGTTTTCTTCTTGTCAGTTTGCCACTGTGGCAGACGGGGTGCGTAGTCCCGCCTGTTGCTCCGGCAGCGGTGTTTCGTGGAAGGTGTAGGACAGGGTGATTTCGGCGATATTGCCCGCCTCGGGGTCATTCACGATCGAGGGGTCGACGTAGAAAGACACCGGCATCACGATGCGCTCACCCGGCTGCAGCACCTGTTCGGTAAAGCAGAAGCACTGGATCTTGGTGAAATAGCCCCCCGCAAGATCTGGCGCGACATTGTAGCTGGCAGTTCCGGCCACCACGCGGTCGGTGGGGTTGTAGGCCTCGTAGAACGCAAGGCCGTTTTCACCGATGCGGACGGTCATCTCATGCTGCTGGGGTTTGAACTCCCACGGCATGTCGGCGGCCAGCGAGGCGTCAAAACGGATCAGCACGGTGCGGTCCAGCACATGATCGGGTGCCGCGGCGGCGGTGGCAGTGGTGCCGCCATAGCCCGTCACGCGGCAGAACCAGTCATAAAAGGGCACAGCCGCGAAAGACGCCGCCAGCATGGTTGCGGCGACGCCGACCAGCAAGGTGGCTGTCTTGTTTTGCGGAGTCATGGCTGCCCCCCGTTGTCCTGCGGCTGCACGATGACGCCATTGCTTTTCTTGGCGTCATTGGCATGGGGGCGTGCCCCGTTCGACACCTTGACCACCGTCAGCGCAAAGACCAGCGCGACAAAGGCCGCCAGCACCAGACCCAGCCCCAGATTCCGGCTGAACCGGCGCTGGTGCATTTCATGTTCAACCCGAAGCGCCATGTCAGAAGCTCCCCCAGGTGCGCAGCCCGGCATCCATCAGAAGCGCGGTGAAATGCAGGAAAAGATAGATCAGCGAAAAGCGGAAGACAGCCTTTTCGACCTTGTAGCCATCGGCCTCGGCCACGGCCTCATCCCGGCGCCAGATCGCCCAGGCACCGCGCAGGAACCACAGGTTCAGCACGATGGAGGCGGCCAGATAGACATGCCCGCCCACCGGGGTAAAGCCCAGCGCCAGCGAGAACGGCACCAGAGCGACCGTATACCACCAGACATGGGCGCGCGTCACCTTGCGGCCATGGGTTTCTGTCAGCATCGGCACCTTGGCATCGCCGTAATCCGACTTCATGAACAGGGCCAGCGCCCAGAAATGCGGCGGGGTCCACATGAAGATCAGCATGAACATCAGGAAGGCTTCGACCGAGACCGCGCCGGTCGCGGCCACCCAGCCGATCATGGGCGGAAAGGCCCCGGCCGCGCCGCCAATCACGATGTTCTGCGGGGTGGAGCGTTTCAGCCAGACCGAATAGATCACGACGTAGAAGAAGATGGTAAAGGCCAGAAGTGCGCCCGCCAGCACATTGGTGGCCAGCGCCAGCATCACCACCGAGATCCCCGCAAGGGCAAGGCCGACCGCCAGCGCCTCCCCCGCCTGGACGCGGCCCGAAGGCACGGGGCGGCTTTTGGTGCGGCGCATGATGGCGTCGATATCGGCATCCCACCACATGTTCAGCGCCCCCGAGGCACCGCCGCCAAGGGCGATGAACAGGATGGCGGTAAAGGCCTCGACCGGGTGCAGCGACACGGGCGCGACCAGAAGGCCGACCAGCGCGGTAAAGACCACAAGCGACATCACGCGCGGCTTGAGAAGCTGCACATAATCGCCAAAGCCTGCCTCATGGCTGTCTTCATAAGACCGGATGTCGGTCATGGTCCGTCCTGTTGCGCAAAAATCCGGGCGGGGCCGCACGGCCCCTGCCCTGTCTTCAAAGATGGATCAGTTCGATGCGAGCTGGACGTTGCCAGCCTTGGCAGCCTCAAGCCACTTGGCATAGGCCTCTTCCGACACGACCTTGACGGTGATCGGCATAAAGGCGTGGTCCTTGCCACAGATTTCGGAGCACTGGCCAAAGTAGATGCCTTCTTTTTCTGCCTTGAACCAGGTTTGCGCCAGACGGCCCGGCACCGCATCCTGCATCACGCCAAAGGCCGGAACCTTCCACGAGTGGATGACGTCAGCGCCGGTGACCTGCACCAGAACGGTCTTGCCAACCGGAACGACAACAGCGGTGTCGGTGGCCAAGAGATAGAGGCTCTCATCATAGCCAGCAGCAGCCAGTTGGTCTTTTTCCAGCTTGAAGCTGTCGAACGAAACGCCCTCATCGGGGTATTCATAGGACCAGAACCACTGGTTGCCAGT
>JALQYS010000056.1 GCA_023254015.1 Paracoccaceae bacterium | reverse complement strand
CCTTGTAGCTGTTCTGGTTGAACTTGCCACCGGCGTGCAGCTCGGTCAGCGCGATTTCGGCGGCCGAGCGCTTGGGCTCGTGCTTGTCGTCCATCTTCACGCCGGTCGGAATGCCGCGGCCATTGTCGGTCACGGAGAGCGAGTTGTCGGTGTGGATGGTGACGACGATGTCGTCGCAATGGCCGGCCAGGGCTTCGTCGATGGAGTTGTCCACCACCTCGAACACCAGGTGGTGCAGGCCAGTGCCGTCGGACGTGTCGCCGATGTACATGCCGGGGCGCTTGCGCACGGCTTCCAGACCTTCGAGGATCTGGATCGCGCCTTCGCCATAGCCTTCGGTCGCACCGGCCTGATTGGTGTCGATCTTGGGCTGGGCGGTGGTGAAAGCGTCTTCGCTGGGCTTGTTTTCGTCGGTCATGGTCAAATTTCTCTATCGCTTGAATGGCCGAAACCCGCGCATGGGCGCGGGTTTCGCTGGGGCGGAGCCTTGTGGGCTTTTGCCTTAAATGCGCATCGGCATCACCACGTATTTGAAGTTCTCGTCTTCCGGGATCGTGATCAGGGCCGAGCTGTTGGCGTCGGCCAGGTCGATGCGCACCATGTCCTGCGCCCCGCACTGGCGCGTCTGCCTGACCCTGCCGCGCTGGCACGCATGTTTACCGCCAGCCGTGACATCATGGGCCGCACGATCCTGTTGCAGCTGTCCTTCACCAGTTTTGTCTTTCTGGGTGCGCGGTTCGGGGATGTGACGCTGGCGGCCAATCAGGTGCTGATGCAGTTTCTGGAACTCACCGCCTATGCGCTGGACGGCTTTGCGATCTCTGCCGAAACGCTGGTGGGGCAGGCCATCGGGGCGCGCGCCCAGACCGAGCTGCGCCGCGCCGGGCGCATCTGCCTGCAATGGGGCTTTGGCGGGGCTGGCCTGATGGCGCTGGTCTTTGCGCTGACAGGCGGGGCGATCATCGATCTGATGACCACCGCGCCCGAGGTCAGGGCCGAAGCCCGGCATTTCCTGCCCTGGCTGGTCGCGGCCCCGCTGATCGGGGTGGCCAGCTGGATCTATGACGGCATCTTCATCGGCGCGCTGCAGACCCGCGCGATGCTGCGCGCCATGGCGCTGTCGGTGGGCGTCTATGCGCTGGCCCTTGCGGTGCTGATCCCGGTGCTGGGCAATCACGGGCTTTGGGCCGGGCTGATGGTGCTGAACGCCACAAGGGGGCTGACGATGCGCGCGGCCTATCCCAAGGTGCTGGCAGCCGCCCAGAGCTGAGGGGGTCAGCGTTCCCGCAGCGCCTCGTTGGCCTTGTAAAGCGGCTTGGTCAGATAGGTCAGGATGGTCTTGCCGCCGGTCTGCAATTCGACGGTGGCCTGCATCCCCGGACGGATCTCGATCTTTTTCTGCCGCTCGTCGAACTGGCTGCGATCGACCGCCAGCGTCACCTTGTAATGCGCCTCGGCATCCGGGTCGCGGGCGTTTTCATCCTTGAACGTATCGGCCGAGACGAAGGTCACCTTGCCATGCAGGCTGCCATAGATGGTGTAATCATAGGCCGACAGCTTGACCGTCGCCTCTTGCCCCATCCGCACCGAGGCGATGTCGCGGGGTTTCACCTTGGCCTCGATGTAAAGTTCGTCGTCCAGCGGGATGATCTGCAGGATTTCCTCGCCCGGCCGCACCACGCCGCCGATGGTGGTGACCGACAGCT
>JALQYS010000075.1 GCA_023254015.1 Paracoccaceae bacterium | reverse complement strand
CACAGCCGCTTTTGCGGCGCCTGCGACGCTGGGCGTTGCGAGGACTGGCGGGTCTGGCCGGCTTTTATGCCGTGCTGATCCTGCTCTTCAGCTTTGTGCCGCCGCCGATCAACATCTATCAGCTGCAGGAAAGCTGGCGCCTGGGTGGCATCGAAAAGGATTGGGTCAGCTGGGACGAGATCGCTCCGGTCATGGCCCGATCGGTCGTCGCCGCCGAGGACGCCAATTTCTGTCTGCACTGGGGCTTTGACATGGCCGCGATCCGCACCGCCATTGAAGAGGGGGGCGGCCGTGGCGCCTCGACCATTTCGCAGCAGGTGGTGAAAAACACCTTCCTCTGGCACGGTCGCAGCTATATCCGCAAGGCGATGGAGGCGGCGATCACCCCGGTGGTCGAGCTGATGTGGTCAAAGCGCCGGATCCTGGAGGTTTACCTGAACACCGCAGAATTCGCCGAAGGAGTCTTTGGCGTGCAGGCCGCCGCCCAGTATCACTTTGGCGTTGACGCGCGCGACCTGTCCGCCCTGCAGGCCGCCCGCCTTGCCGCCGTTCTGCCCGATCCCAAGGGCCGGTCGGCCGGCAATCCGTCGTCCTTTGTGCGCAAGCGCACGCGTGCCATCATTTCAGGCGCCGAGACGATTGCCGCCGATGGCCGCGCAGGCTGTTTTCAATAGGCCGGTTGCAACTGCCGACAAGGGCGCTATTGAGAGGCATCCCCTGTTTCAGGCCGCCGCGATGATCCGCCTCTATCACTTCCCGCTTTCCCCCTTTTGCCGAAAGGTTCGCCTCACGCTGGCCGAAAAGAAGCTGGAGGTCGAGCTGATCGAAGAGCGTTACTGGGACCCTTCGCCCGATTTCCTGCGCCGCAACCCGGCGGGCAAGGTGCCGGTTCTGCGCATCGACCAGAAGGTGATGAGCGAAAGCCAGGCGATCTGCGAATATCTGGAAGAGGCCATCCCGACGCCCGCGCTGATGCCGCGCGATGTGGATGCCCGCTATGAGGTGCGCCGGCTGTGCGCCTGGTTCGACGACAAGTTCCATGACGAGGTGACCTCGAAGCTCTTGTATGAGCGGGTGAACAAGAAGGTCATGGGACATGGCTATCCGGATTCGAAGAACGTCAAGTTCGGGGCGGGCCGGATCAAGTATCACCTCGATTACATGGCATGGCTTCTGGATCAGCGCCGCTGGCTGGCCGGCAATGACATGACGCTGGCCGATTTCACCGCCGCCGCCCATCTGTCCAGCCTCGACTACATCTCGGATGTGGACTGGAACCGCAATGCCACGGTGAAGGACTGGTACGCCAAGATCAAGTCGCGCCCGTCGTTCCGCACGCTTCTGGCCGATCAGATCCCGGGCTTTCCGCCGCCCGCCCATTACGCCGATCTGGATTTTTGATCCCACCCCCGGGGGCGCTTCGCCCCCCGGACCCCCAGAGGATATTTGAGCACAGTGGATGGAACAGGCTGCGCTGAAACAGGCCCTTGCGGCACGGGCGGAGGCAGAGGGCTTTGCCAAGCTGCGCATTTGCGCCCCCGATGCCGTGCCCGAGGCGGCGGCGCGGTTGCGGGCCTTTCTGGAAGCCGGCAGGCAGGGCCAGATGGGCTGGATGGCCGAGCGGGCGGACTGGCGCGGCAATCCGGCAGCGCTGTGGCCCGAGGCGAAATCGGTGATCATGCTGGCCGAAGTCTATACGCCCGAGGCTGACCCGAGGGCCGGGCTGGCCGAGGCGGATCGCGGGACGGTTTCGGTCTATGCGCAGGGCAAGGATTATCACGATCTGGTGAAGCGGCGGCTGAAGCGTTTGGGGCGCTGGATGCTTGATCAGGCAGGGGGCGAGATCAAGGTATTCGTCGATACCGCGCCGGTGATGGAAAAGCCTCTGGCGCAGGCGGCAGGGTTGGGCTGGCAGGGCAAGCATACCAATCTTCTGGCGCGCGATCTGGGCAACTGGTTTTTCCTGGGGGCGATCTTTACCACGCTGGATCTGCCCAAGGACGCGCCCGAGATCAGCCATTGCGGCACATGCACCACCTGTCTTGACGCCTGCCCGACCGGCGCCTTTCCTGCGCCCTATCAGCTGGATGCCCGGCGTTGCATTTCCTATCTGACGATCGAGCACAAGGGGCCGGTGGACGAGGGCTTGCGCGGGTTGATGGGGAACCGGATCTATGGCTGCGACGATTGTCTGGCCGCCTGCCCGTGGAACAAGTTCGCCGTGGCCGCGCGTGAGATCGGCTATCAGCCCAAGGTGGGCCTGCCAGAGCTTGCGGACCTGGCGATGCTGGACGACGCGGGGTTCCGCGCCCGGTTCGCGGGCAGCCCGATCAAGCGGATCGGCCGCGACCGGATGGTGCGCAATGTGCTTTATGCCATTGGAAATTCGGGCCTTCCCGCGCTGGCGGCGGTGGCGCGCCGGCTGGTGGAGGATGCGGACCCCGCGGTTGCCGATGCCGCGCGCTGGGCGCTGCGCCGCTTGTCGGCTTAGGCGAACCGGCAAAACCCGGCCGTGTTACAAAACTTTCTGTTGGGTTTGGCCGATTCTCCCGTAGTCTGTCGTCAGACCAAGACAGGAGACCGCCATGACCAAGCATCTGGTCGATCACCGCAGCCCACCCGGCCCGGGGCGCCTCAAGGCCTTTGTCCGGATTGCCCGCGACCGATCCGAGGCCGCCTGGCGGCAGGTCTGGCAGCGCCCCGTCGGTCGGGCCGAGGCGAACCAGCGTCTGGTGCAATACGTCCGGATCGAAAAGGGCCGCGAGGCGTAGGGGCACCCCCGACGAGAAGCCGGAGGCGCCCGAGGAGGGGCCGTGCGGTCAGATCAGGCGCGCACCAGCTTTTCGTAGTCGGCCGCGATCCGCTGGGTCAGGTCGCCCACGACAAAGTTGTAATCGCCGATCTGGCCCACCGGCGTCACTTCGGCCGCCGTGCCGGTCAGCCAGCACTGTTCAAACCCGGCGAGCTCTTCGGGCTGGATATGGCGTTCATGCACGGTCACGCCCATCTCTTTCAACATGCCGATCACGGTTTGCCGGGTGATGCCGTTCAGGATGCAGTCGGGCTTGGGTGTGTGCACCTCGCCGTCCTTGACGAAGAAGATGTTCGCACCCGTCGCCTCGGCCACATAGCCACGATAGTCGAACATCATCGCGTCCGAGCAACCCTTGGCCTCGGCCGCATGTTTCGACATGGTGCAGATCATGTAAAGCCCAGCGGCCTTGGCGGCATGGGGGATGGTGGCCGGATCGGGCCGGCGCCATTTGGCGATATCCAGCTTGGCCCCTTTCATCTTGGCGTCGCCATAGTAGTTGCCCCAGGACCAGCAGGCCACCGCCAGCCGGATCGGGTTCCGCTTTGACGCCACGCCCATATCTTCGCCCGCCCCACGCCAGGCCAGCGCGCGGACATAGGCATCGGTCAGCCCGTTGGCCTTGAGCACGGCCTCTTTCGCCGCCTCGATCTCGTCCACCGACCAGGGCAGCGGCATGTCCAGAAGTTCGCCCGATTTCCGCAGGCGTTCGGAATGTTCGCGGCTTTTGAAGATCTTGCCGTTGTAGCAGCGTTCGCCTTCGAACACCGACGAGGCATAGTGCAGCGCGTGCGTCAGGATATGGACCTGCGCCGAGCGCCATTCCACCAGCTTGCCATCCATCCAGATGAACCCGTCACGATCGTCATACCCTGCCATCGCGGCCTCCTGTTTTGCGAATGTTGCGCAATAATGGTCCGCTTCGGACATATTGTTGCGCCAAATCGGCGAATCGCTAGCGTTTGTGACTTGGAATGTCAACAAGGCTGACTTAAAATTGCCCCGCGAAAGGGGACCCCATGGCCGAACCACTCACGCAAAGCGAAAGCCTGCTTTTCCTGACCGACGAGCAGGTGCGCAAAGGGATCGAGGCGATGTTCTTTGCCTATCGCGGCTTTACCGCCGATCCGGACCGGATTCTGGAAACCATGGATTACGGTCGCGCCCATCACCGGGCCGTGCATTTCATCCATCGAAGCCCCGGCACGACGGTGGGCAATCTGCTGACCATTCTGGGGGTCACCAAGCAGTCTTTGAACCGGGTGCTGCGGACGCTGTTCGAGGATGGTCTGGTCGAGGCGCGGGTTGGCAAGAAGGACAAGCGTGAGCGTCACCTGTACCTGACCGAAAAGGGGCGTGAGCTGGAGCGGGCCTTGTCAGATGCCCAAAGGGCGCGGATGCGGGCGGCTTATCGCGCTGCGGGGCCGCAGGCGGTGCAGGGGTTCCGCACGGTGCTGGAGGCGATGATGGACCCGGAACTGCGCCGGCAGTATCAAGGTCTCAAGGAGACCGGCGCATGAGCGAACCACAGCCACATCTTCTGGTCGTCGATGATGATGAGCGGATCCGGGGGCTTTTGCAGAAGTTCCTGATCCGCAGCGGCTTTCTTGTCACCACCGCCCGAGACGCGGCGCAGGCGCGCCGGTTGCTGGCGGGGCTTGAGTTTGACATGCTGGTCCTCGACGTGATGATGCCGGGTGAAGACGGCATCGCCCTGACGCGCGATCTGCGCAGCCATATGACCGTGCCGATCCTGCTTTTGACGGCCAAGGGCGAATCGCACAACCGGATCGAGGGGCTTGAGGCGGGGGCCGATGACTATCTGGTCAAGCCCTTTGAACCGAAGGAGCTTTTGCTGCGCATCAACGCCATCCTGCGCCGCATGCCGCAGGTCAAGGCGGCAAGTCAGGCGCCCAAGGTCTTGCAGATGGGGGCGGTGCGCTATGACATCGACCGGGGCGAGTTGTGGCGCGGTGCCGATCCGGTCAAGCTGACCGCGACCGAAGCGCAGTTGATGCGCGCCTTTGCCGCCCAGCCCGGACAGCCAATCAGCCGCGAAAAGCTGGCCGGCGACGCCGGGCCGGATGACGGCGCCGGGCAAGAGCGGGCGGTGGACGTGCAGATCACCCGCCTGCGCCGCAAGATCGAAGATGACCCCAAGATGCCGCGCTATCTGCAAACCGTGCGGGGCGAGGGCTATATGTTGCAGCCCGACTGATGGTTCTGGTCTATTCCCATGCCGCCTTTGCGGCCCATGTCACCCCGCCGGGCCACCCCGAGCGCGCTGACCGCTTGCGCGCGGTCGAGGCCGGTTTGCAGGGCTTGGCCCTTGATCGGCGCGAGGCCCCTCTTGCCGCGCTGGAGGAGGTGACGCGCTGCCACCCCCGCGCCTATGCCGACCGCGTGGCAGCGGCGGTTCCGGCGCAGGGCTGGGCGCAGCTTGACGGCGACACCTTTCTGTCGCCCGGCAGCCTTGAGGCAGCCTTGCGCGCGGTGGGGGGCGCTGGTGCCGCGGTGGATGCCGTTCTGGATGGTCAGGCTGACAGGGCCTTTGTGGCCTGCCGCCCGCCGGGCCATCATGCCGAAACTGCCACGGCCATGGGGTTTTGCCTGTTCGGCACGGTTGCCATCGCGGCCAAGCGGGCGCTTGATCACCATGGCCTGTCCCGTGTCGCCATCGTTGATTTCGACGTGCATCACGGCAACGGCACGCAGGATCTTTTGTGGGACGAGGGGCGCTGTCTTTTCGCCTCAAGCCACCAGATGCCGCTTTATCCCGGCACGGGCAGTCCGCGTGAGGTGGGCGCGCATGGCCAGATCGTCAACGCGCCGCTTGCTCCCGGCTCGGGCGGGGCGCAGATGCGGCAGGTCTATGAAAGCCTGATTTTTCCGCGACTTGCGGATTGGAAGCCCGAGCTCATTCTTGTCTCTGCCGGCTTTGACGCCCATGCCGACGACCCCTTGGCGGGGCTGGAATGGCAGGCCGAGGATTACCGCTGGCTGACCTCCCGCATTTGCCAGATTGCCGCAGATTGCGCCGGGGGGCGGGTGGTATCCTGTCTTGAGGGCGGCTATGATCTTGCCGCGCTGACGGAATCCGTCGCCGCGCATGTGGGTGTTCTGGCAGGACAGGAATGATGACCGAAAAAGCCGTATCCGAAATGAGCTTTGAAGAGGCCATGGCCGCGCTGGAGCAGGTTGTGACCCAACTGGAACGCGGCGAGGTCGCGCTGGAGCAATCCATCGCGCTGTATGAAAAAGGTGCCGCGTTGAAGGCACATTGCGCGGCCAAGCTGAAGGCTGCCGAGGAAAAGGTGGAACTGATCCGCCAGCAGGAAGGCCGCGCCGTCGGCACCACCCCGGTGGAGGGGCTGTGAGCTTTCCCGCCCAGCTGGCCGCCGATGCCGCGGCCGTCCAAAGCCGTCTGGATGTCGCGCTGTCGGGCTTCTCGGATCAGCCCGTGATCCATGCCATGCGCTACGCCGTTCAGGGTGGCAAGCGCCTGCGCGGTTTTCTGGTGCTGGAATCCGCCCGGATGCTGGGTGTTGCCCAAGAGCGCGCCATCAGCGCGGCTGCGGCGGTTGAGGCTTTGCACGCCTATTCCCTTGTGCATGACGACATGCCCTGCATGGACAACGACGCCCTGCGCCGCGGCCTGCCCACCGTGCATGTGAAATGGGATGAGGCGACCGCGGTTCTGGCGGGCGATGCGCTGCAGACCCTGGCGTTCGAGCTGTTGACCGACCCTGCCCTTGGCACGGGCGAAACCCGCATCGCCCTTGTGGCGGGGTTGGCCCGCGCCAGTGGGGCCGAGGGCATGGTCCTTGGGCAGGCGCTGGATATTGCCGCCGAAACCGCGGACCGTCCGCTGGACCTGCAGGAGATCACTGCGCTGCAGGCCGGCAAGACCGGCGCGCTGATCCGCTTTTCCGCCGAGGCAGGGGCGATCCTTGCCGGGGCCGATCCGGCCCCCTTGCGCGCCTATGCCGGCGCCTTGGGCCTTGCCTTCCAGATCTGGGATGATGTGCTGGACGTGACCGGCGATGCCGCGCTGACCGGCAAGGCCGTGGGCAAGGATGCCGCAGCCGGCAAGGCCACCTTCGTTTCCCTTCTGGGGCTGGACGGCGCCCGCGCCCGCGCCACATCCCTGATTGCCGAGGCCGAGGCGGCACTTGTGCCCTATGGGCCCGCGGCCCGCAACTTGATCGATTGCGCCCGTTTCGTTATTGCGCGCCAAAGCTGAACAGGAAACGCCATGGCAGACCGTCCCCATACCCCCGTGCTTGACCGGGTAAAGCTGCCAGCCGATCTCAAGGCGCTGAGCGACCGGGAGTTGCGGCAGCTTGCCGACGAACTCCGGGCCGAGACGATTTCGGCGGTGTCGGTGACCGGCGGCCATCTGGGCGCGGGGCTGGGTGTGGTCGAGCTGACGGTGGCCCTGCACGCCGTCTTCAACGCGCCGCGCGACAAGATCATCTGGGATGTTGGCCACCAGTGCTATCCGCACAAGATCCTGACCGGGCGGCGCGATCGCATCCGCACCTTGCGGATGGAAGGCGGGCTTTCCGGGTTCACCAAGCGTTCGGAAAGCCCTTACGACCCCTTTGGTGCGGCGCATTCGTCAACCTCGATCTCGGCTGCGCTGGGCTTTGCCATGGCGGCCGATCTCGGGGGGGATCCGGGGGATGCCGTTGCGATCATCGGCGACGGGTCGATGTCGGCAGGCATGGCCTTTGAGGCGATGAACAGCGCGGGTCACCTGAAAAAGCGGATGTTCGTCATCCTGAATGACAACGAAATGTCCATCGCCCCGCCGGTCGGTGCCCTGTCCAGCTATCTGTCGCGGCTTTACGCCGGAGAGCCGTTTCAGGATCTGAAAGCGGCGGCCAAGGGGCTTGCGGGCCTGCTGCCCGAGCCCTTTGCCGAAGGCGCGCGCCGGGCGAAAGAGATGATCAAGGGTATGGCCGTGGGCGGCACCCTGTTTGAAGAGCTGGGCTTTTCCTATGTCGGGCCCATTGATGGCCATGATCTGGACCAGCTTCTGCCCGTGCTGCGCACCGCCCATGCCCGCGCCACCGGGCCGACGCTGATCCATGTTCTGACCCGCAAGGGCAAGGGCTATGCGCCGGCAGAAAATTCGCCTGATCGCGGACACGCTCGATCAAAGTTCGATGTCGTGACCGGAGAGCAGAAGAAAGCCCCGTCAAATGCCCCGTCTTACACAAAGGTTTTTGCCGAAGCGCTGATCGCCGAGGCAGAGCATGATCCGAAAATCGTGGCCGTGACCGCTGCGATGCCCGATGGCACGGGGCTGGACCTGTTCGGCGCGCGCTTTCCCAAGCGGACCTTTGATGTCGGCATCGCCGAACAGCATGCCGTCACCTTTTCGGCCGGGCTGGCCGCGGGCGGGATGAAGCCCTTTTGTGCGATCTATTCCACCTTCCTGCAGCGCGGCTATGACCAGGTGGTGCATGACGTGGCGATCCAGCGGCTGCCTGTCCGCTTTGCCATTGATCGCGCCGGTCTGGTGGGGGCCGATGGGGCGACACATGCCGGGTCGTTCGACGTGGCTTTCCTGGCCAATCTGCCTGGCATGGTGGTGATGGCCGCCGCCGATGAGGCCGAGCTGATGCACATGGTCGCGACAGCGGTGGCCCATGACGACGGTCCCATCGCCTTCCGCTATCCGAGGGGCGAGGGGATGGGCGTGGACATGCCGACCCGGGGCGTTCCGCTGGAAATCGGCAAGGGCCGGATGATTCGCGAGGGGTCGCGCGTGGCGCTCCTATCCTTTGGCACCCGTCTGGGTGAGGTGTTGAAGGCAGCCGAGGCGCTGTCGGCCCGGGGACTATCGCCGACCATCGCCGATGCCCGTTTCGCCAAGCCCCTGGACCGCGAGCTGATCCTGCGCCTTGCGCGCGGGCACGAGGCGCTGATCACCATCGAAGAAGGGGCCGTTGGCGGCTTTGGCAGCCATGTGGCGCAGCTTTTGGCCGACGAAGGCGTGTTCGACCGGGGGTTGAAGTTCCGCTCGATGGTGTTGCCCGATACCTTCATCGATCAGGCCAGCCCCGAGGCGATGTACAAGGTTGCCGGCATGAACGCGCCCGAGATCGAGGCCAAGGTGCTGGAGGTTTTGGGTGTGGCAACGGTAGGTCTGCGGGCATAGGGCTGTTCATGCCCGGCGACCGTGCTCTGCCGCGGATGCCCGAGCCAACGCCATGGCCGCCAAGCCCGGCCTGGGGTGCCCCGGAAACCCTGTGCCAAAGCGGCGGATAAGCTCCGAATAGCCGGGGCCGACCTGTGAGCCCTTGCACAGAACCTCGCGGGTTTCCGGATCGATCAGGTTCAGTCCGCCGCCTGCAGGCACATATTCCAGCCCCCTTGCGCGCAAGGCGGCCTGCATCTGGCCCCAGCTGTTTGACGCAAGAAGCGCCTCTGCGACGAGAAGCCGAAGGCGCCCGAGCAGCTGCTCGTCGATGACTTCGTCACTCCTCGCGGTGCGGCGCTCCATCCGCTGAACCTCCAGCCGTACCAGATCGCGCAGCACGGCGCCGGGGGTTTCATCGCGGCTGTGGCAGGCCGTGAGAAACCGTTGCCAAAGCTGGGGGTCGCAGGGGAAGGGGGCTTGCTGTGTCATGCCGCCATCCTGCGGCGACGAGGTTAACGAATCGCAAAAGAAAAAGCCCCGCCAAAGCGGGGCCTTTGAGCTCTTTGCCGGCGTTCAGCCCTTTTTCAGGCAGCGCTGTCCCAGCACTTCGGCAATCTGCACCGCGTTCAGCGCCGCGCCCTTGCGCAGGTTGTCCGACACGCACCACAGGTTGATGCCGTTTTCAATCGTGCTGTCCTGACGCACGCGGCTGATGTAGGTGGCATATTCGCCCACACATTCGATCGGCGTCACATAGCCACCGGCCTCGCGCTTGTCGACCAGCATGATGCCGGGCGCCTCGCGCAGGATGTCTTGGGCCTCTTGCCAATCCAGCGGCTCTTCGAATTCGATGTTGATCGATTCCGAATGGCCGACGAACACCGGCACGCGCACGCAGGTCGCCGTCACCTTGATCGCCGGATCAAGAATCTTCTTGGTCTCGGCGACCATCTTCCATTCTTCCTTGGTCGAGCCATCGTCGAGGAAGACGTCGATATGCGGAATGACGTTGAAGGCGATCTGTTTCGAGAACTTCTTCGGCGGCACGTCGTCAACCGGGTTGTAGACGGCTTTGGTCTGGTTCCAAAGCTCGTCCATTCCCTCTTTGCCAGCGCCGGAAACCGACTGATAGGTCGACACCACGACCCGCTTGATCTTGGCGCGGTCATGCAGAGGCTTCAGCGCCACCACCATCTGTGCGGTCGAGCAGTTGGGGTTCGCGATGATCATCTTGTTCTTGTAATTGTCGACGGCGGCCGCGTTCACCTCGGGCACCACCAGCGGGATCGCCGGGTCGTAACGGTAAAGCGAAGAGTTGTCGATCACCACGCAGCCCGCCGCGGCGGCCTTGGGGGCATAAACCT
>JALQYS010000029.1 GCA_023254015.1 Paracoccaceae bacterium | reverse complement strand
CGGTCACCGGACGGCCGTCCTTCTCCATCGACAGGATGAAGGCGAAGGTGCCAAGGTTCATGGTGACATAGATCGCCATGTAAAGCAGCGTCGCCTGCACGCCCTGCGGGGTCGCGGCGGCAAGGCCAACCAGCGCATAGCCCATATGGGCGATCGAGGAATAGGCCATCAGACGCTTGATGTCCTTTTGCCCGATGGCCGCCACCGCGCCAAGGAACATCGAGATCAGCGCCAGCGCCGCCAGCACCTGCGACCAGTCGCCGGGAATGCCGCCAAAGGCATCATGCACCACACGGGCGATCAGCCCCATGGCCGCAACCTTGGGCGCCGTGGCAAAGAAGGCAGTCACCGGCGTGGGCGCGCCCTCATAGACGTCGGGCGTCCACATGTGGAAGGGCGCGGCCGACACCTTGAAGGCCATGCCTGCGATCAGGAACACCAGACCGAACAAGAGGCCCAAAGGCGCATGCCCCTCGGTCAGGGTCGAGGCGATGCCGGCAAAGGCGGTCGTCCCGGCAAAGCCATAGGTCAGCGAGGCGCCATAGAGCAGCAGACCCGAAGAAAGCGCTCCGAGGACGAAATACTTCAGCCCCGCCTCGGTGGACTTGACGCTGTCGCGCCGCATCGCCGCCATGACGTAAAGCGCCAGCGATTGCAGCTCGAGGCCCATGTAAAGCGCCATCAGATCGCCGGCCGAGACCATGACCATCATGCCGATCACCGACAGCGTGGCAAGGATCGGATATTCGAACCGCCCCAGATCGCGGCGCGCCATATAGTCCTGCGCCATCACCAGCACGCCCGCGGCCGACAGAAGGATCACCACCTTGGCAAAGCGGGCAAAGGCATCGTCAACGAACATCCCGCCAAAGGCCGCGGCCCCTGCACCGCCGCGGAAGGCGATGAGAAGCGCCAGCGCCACGAAGAGCCCTGCAGTGGCCCAGGTCAGAAGGCCGGTCAGCTTGTCCTTGCCGCCATAAACCCCCAGAAGCAGCGCCGCCAGCGCATAGACCGCAAGGAGGATCTCGGGCAGGAGGATTTGGAAATCAACACCAGTCATCGGATCGGTTCCTCAGTGCGTGGCGGCCTCTGCCACGACGGGCAGGGCGGCATGGTAGTCAGTCACAAGCTGGGCCACGGACGGCCCGATGATATCGGTCACAAGCGCAGGGTATACCCCAAGAAGCAGCGTCATCACGATCAGCGGCGCGAAGATCGCGCGCTCGCGGCGGCTCATGTCCTGAATGGTTTTCAGCGCCTCCTTCACCAGGGCCCCCATGGCGACCCGGCGGTACAGCCACAGCGCATAGGCCGCCGACAGGATGACGCCGGTCGCAGCCACGGCCGCCACCCAGGTGTTGACCTGGAAAATCCCCATAAGGACAAGGAATTCACCGATAAAGCCCGAAGACGAAGCTCCGGGCTTTTACACTCAACGTTAGAAAATCTATTTATTCCGGGCTTACAGCTCGAAATCTACACCGTATGCAACAACGAATTTGATAGAGTCATTGTCGTAAGCGTCGGCGCCAGTATCATCCAGGTCAGTACCTGTGATTGCGAAGCTGAAACCGTCTTTAGCGATGGATACTTTCCAGTCTGCATAACCGTCTGGTACGCCGTTAAACGCTTCAGCGAAATCACCCTGGTGGTAACCAACGTGCAGGCCCACTTCGGCACCGCTTGCT
>JALQYS010000607.1 GCA_023254015.1 Paracoccaceae bacterium | reverse complement strand
CTCTCCCACGCCGGGGTGCTCGGGGCCTTCGGGGCGCAGCACCAGTTGTTGTGCGGGAAAGCCCTGGCGCCGGGCAAAGGCCTCCGCCTGGCCCCACTGGCCGGTTTGCAGGTGGCCGCCGCTGTCGGCCCCCTGGGCGATGCCCACCACCTCGGCGGTAACCTTCCAGCCCAGCCGTTCAGGGCGTCGTGACAAATCCTCGGCCGCAGCGCGGCGCAAGCCGCGACCGGGCGACAACAGCGACACTGCTTCCAGAATATTGGTCTTGCCCGCCCCGTTCGCCCCCACCAGTGCCACGGGCCTGCCGTCAAACACCAGCCGCGCCGTCTTGTGGCTGCGGAAATGCGAGAGGCTGAGCGTGGTAATCGCCAGACCGCTCACGCTGCCTCCATCCTCTGTGCCCAAATATCCTGGGGGTCTGGGGGCTAGCCCCCAGGGGCCGTCACACGCGCATCGGCATCACGACATAGACGGCGCTTGTGTCATTGCCCTCGCGCATCAGGGTCGGGTCACCGGACGAGTTGAACAGGAACACCGCATTTTCGCGGTCCACCTGGCTCGCGATTTCCAAGAGATACTTGGCGTTGAACCCGATCTCCAGCCGCTCGTCGCCATAGGCAACCGCCACCTCTTCCTCGGCCGCGCCGCTGTCGGGCGCATTGACCGACAGCACAAGCCTGTCCTCGTCCAGCGACAGTTTCACCGCCCGCGACCGTTCCGAAGACACCGTCGCCACCCGGTCCACCGCCTTGGCAAACTCGGTCGCGTCCACTTCCAGACGGCGCGTGTTGTTCATCGGGATGACGCGGGTGTAATCGGGGAACGTGCCGTCGATGACCTTCGAGGTGAGGGTGATCGCCGGGGTGGCAAAGCGCACCTTGGTTTCCGAAACCGAAACCGCGATTGTCGCCTCGTCATCGTCCAGCAGTTTGCGCAACTCGTTCACCGTCTTGCGCGGCACGATCACGCCGGGCATGCCCACGGCCCCTTCGGGCAAAGGGGCGTCGATCCGCGCCAGACGGTGGCCGTCGGTCGCCACACAGCGCAGCACGGGGCCGGTTTCGGCGGTCGCGGTATGCAGGTAGACGCCGTTCAGATAGTAACGGGTCTCTTCGGTGGAAATCGCGAATTTCGCCTTGTCGAACAGGCGGCGCAGCACCGGGGCAGGGGCCGAGAAATTCGACGAATACTCGCTGCTGGCCATCACCGGGAAATCTTCGCGCGGCAGGGTTGCCAGGTTGAAGCTGGACCGGCCGGCCGTGATCGACAGGCGGCCATTCGTTGCGTCATCGGTCAGGTTCACCAGGGCGCCATCAGGAAGCTTGCGCACGATCTCGTGCAGCATGACCGCCGAAACCGTGGTCGCGCCAGGGCGTTCCACCATGGCGGCGGCGCGGTCGACCACCTCGATGTCAAGGTCGGTGGCGCGGAAGGAAACCTGCCCGCCATCCGCCTCGATCAGGACGTTGGCCAGAATCGGAATCGTGTTGCGCCGTTCGACCACCGACTGCGCCTGAGCCAGCGCCTTCAGAAGCGTGCCGCGTTCGATCGAAAGCTTCATAATTCCATCCCCTTACCGGGGAATCACAAGGGACGCCCCATCAGCCCGGCCAAAGGCCGGATTTGTCTTTTCCGCGACATTGTAAGGCTTTGGCGCAGAGGTCAAGGGCGGCCTTGGGCAATAGGGCCGGGGCGTTGCCTAGTCGCAAGGGCCGATGGGCCGGGCGGTGTAACTGACCTTGCCCACCATCCCCTTTGCCGGCACCTCGGGGATCAGTTCCACCGTCAGATCGCTGCCCTGCACGCGGATCTGCCACAGGTCGTTGCCGAAGTCGGCCGTGCCAATATTTGACACAGCACCGATGGGCGCCTGCCGTACGGCATCGGCCACTTCGGCGCTGTTCAGGATCGCCATGATCTTTTCGCCGCTGTCATACCATGGGGACAACAGGGCAGCAGCCGGCGTGGCGAAAAGCAGGGGCAGAAGGAAAAGCGCGCGCATCAAGGGGCCTTGGCCAAGGGGAAACTGCCTGCACCATGCGCCGGCAGGCGCCCGAAACGCAAGAAGGGGGCTGCAGCCCCCTTCCGCTGTCGCCGTGTCGGCCGGGTCAGCCGTGCTTGATCATCACATGGCGCACGACAGTATAATCTTCCAGCGCATAGGCCGACATGTCCTTGCCATAGCCCGATTGCTTCAACCCGCCATGCGGCATCTCGTTGGTCAGCATGAAATGCGTGTTGATCCAGGTGCAGCCATAGCGCAGGCGCGCCGCCGTCGCCATGGCGCGGCCGACGTCGCGGGTCCAGACCGAGGAGGCAAGGCCATAGTCGCTGTCATTGGCCCAATCGACCGCCTGATCGACGTCGTTGAACGGCGTGACCGAAACCACTGGCCCGAACACTTCGCGCCGCACGATTTCGTCGTTTTGCAGGGCGCCTGCAACAACCGTGGGCTTGTAATAAAAGCCCTGATCCATCGCCTCGCCGCCGGTGGTGACCTGAATGTGGTTCACCTCGCGCGCGCGGTTGACAAAGCTGGCCACGCGGTCGCGCTGGCGCTGCGAAATCAGCGGGCCGATCTCGTTCTTGGTGTCGTCCGCATCGCCCAGCGTGATCGAGGCGGCGGCCGAGGTCAGGTCGGCCACAAGGTTTTCATACACCTTCTTGCCTGCGTAGACCCGGCAGGCGGCGGTGCAATCCTGACCCGCGTTGTAGAAGGAAAACGCCCGCAGCCCTTCGACCACAGCTGAAACATCGGCGTCATCGAACACCAGAACCGGGGCCTTGCCGCCCAGTTCCAGATGGGTGCGCTTGACCGTCTTGGCGGCGGCGTCCAGCATCTTCTTGCCGGTGGCCACGTCGCCCGTGAGGCTGATCATGTCCACGCCAGGATGGTTGATCAGATAGTTCCCCACCGTCTGCCCGCGCCCGGTGATGACCGACACCACGCCTTCAGGCAGTTCCTCGGCCAGGATGCGCGCCATTTTCAGTGCGGTCAGCGGGGTCTGTTCCGAAGGCTTGAACACCACCGTATTGCCGCCGCCGATGGCCGGGCCCAGCTTCCACGCCATCATCATCAACGGATAGTTCCACGGCGCGATCGAGGCGACGACGCCGATCGGGTCACGGCGGATCATGCTGGTATGGCCCGACAGATATTCACCCGCCACCGCGCCATGCTGGCAGCGCACCGCGCCGGCGAAGAAACGATAGCAGTCGACAATCGCCGGAATCTCGTCGCCCCGCGCGGCGTTGATCGGCTTGCCGCAGTTCAGCGCCTCCAGCGCGGCAAAGGCGTCAGCCTCGGCCTCGATCCGGTCGGCGATCCGCAAGAGCGCGGCCGAGCGTTCGCCGGGCGTGGTGCGGCTCCAGCTGTCAAAGGCCTTGCGCGCGGCGGCCACGGCACGGTCAACCTGTGCGGTCGAGGCCTCGGGCACCTCAAGGATCAGCCCGCCCGTGCGCGGGTTCAGAACCTGCTCCTTCGCCTCTTGGCCGAGTTCAAAGGAATTGCCGATCAGAAGTTCGGTCTGGATGGTCATGGATTGGCCTTTCATTTGCCTGCGCCTGCGGTTTCCGACCCGTTTCGGGTCAGGTAATAGGCGGCAAGGATGGGAAGGAAGGTGGCGGCGAACACGACGATCGCAACCACGTTGGTGACGGGGCGTTGGCGCGGGCGGATCAGTTCCTCCAGCATCCAGATCGGCAGGGTGGCCTGCTGTCCGGCGGTAAAGGTGGTGACGATCACCTCGTCAAACGACAGGGCAAAGGCCAGCATGCCGCCCGCCAGAAGGGCGGTGCCAAGGTTCGGCAGCAGCACATGCCAGAAGGTCTGAAAGGCATTGGCCCCCAGATCGGCGCTGGCCTCAAGCACACCGCCCGACAGGCGACGGAACCGGGCCACGGCGTTGTTGTAGACGATCACGATGCAAAAGGTCGCGTGACCCAGGATGATGGTCCAGGTGCTGAAGGGAATGTCCATCACCCCGAAGGCCGACCGCAGCGAGATGCCGGTGATCACCCCCGGCAGCGCGATGGGCAGCACGATCAGAAGGCTGATCTGTTCGCGCCCGAAGAACCGGCTTTGCGCCATCGCGGCCGACACCAGCGTGCCAAGGATCATGGCCAGGAAGGTCGCGACCGTGGCCACCTGCAACGACAGCCAGAGCGCCTCCCAGATGTCGGGGCGGTTCCAGGCAACGCCGAACCACTGGGTGGTCAGGCCGGGCGGCGGAAAGGCATAGGTGCGCTCCTCGGTGGTGAAGGCGTAAAGGAAGATCAACAGGATCGGCAGGTGAAGGAACAAAAGCCCCCCGACCGCCGCAAGTTTCAATCCCCAGGAGGCGCGATCAGAGTGCATCGAAAGCCCCCGCACGTTTGGCCAGCGTCAGATAGACCAGCATGATGACAATGGGCACCATCGAGAAGGCAGCGGCCAGCGGGATGTTCCCGGCGGTGCCTTGCAGTTGGTAAACCGCCATGCCGATGAAGTTCGAAGAGTTCCCGACGATCTGCGGAATGATGTAGTCGCCCATGGTCAGCGAGAAGGTAAAGATCGATCCGGCAATCACCCCCGGCATCGCCAGCGGCAGGATCACCGTGCGCAAGGTCTGGGCGCGGCTGGCCCCAAGGTCTTGCGAGGCTTCCAGCATCGAGGTCGGAACCCGTTCCAGCGCGGCCTGCATCGGCAGGATCATGTAGGGGATCCAGACATAGACAAAGACCATGAACATGCCGATGTAGCTGGTCGACAGGCTGTTGCCGCCGATCACCGGCAGCGCCAGAAGCGCGTTCAGGATGCCCGAGGTATGCGTCGCCTCGGTGGCCCAGGTGATGATGCCCTCTTTGGCGAGGATCAGTTTCCAGGCATAGACCTTGACCAGATAGGACGACCACAAGGGCAGCATGATCCCCAGGTAGAACACTGCCTTCCACCGGCCCTTGGCAAAACGGGCGGCGTAATAGGCCACCGGAAAGGCCAGCACCGCGCAGCCGATGGTGACGGCCGCCGACATCAGGATGGTGCGAAGGATGACGTCGAAATTCGCGGGCTGGAACAGTTCGGCATAGGTTTTCAGGGTGAACTCCTGCTTCACCATGCCCGAGAATTCGTCGATCGAGTAAAAGCTTTGCCACAGCAGCGCAAAGAGCGAGCCAAGATAGACCACGCCCAGCCACAGAAGCGGCGGCGTCAGCAACAAAAGCAGAAAGGCCCTTGGACGGCGCCAGAAAAACGCGGTCAGCCTGTCGGCCAGCCCGCGTTCGGGCAGAATGGCGGGGGCGGAAGGTCCGGTCATGCCCGGTCCTCCATGATGTGAAGGTGCGGCGCGTCAAAGGCGACAGACGTGGTCGCGCCCATCTCGGGCAGGGGCTGGCCTGCAGGAACCAGCGCGGCCAGTTCGGTCTCACCCACGTGCAACACCACCCGCGTTGCCGCCCCCAGATACCGCAGCGCCGTCACGGTGCCGCTCACCGGTCCGCTTGCCGCGAGCCGGGTATGTTCGGGCCGCAGCGAGGCCCATTGCGCCGGCCCGCCCAACGCCTGCGTCAGCGCCGGCGGCAGAACATTCGACGAGCCGACGAAATCGGCCACAAAGCGGGTGCGCGGCTTGGCGTAAATCTCTTCGGGCGAGCCGATCTGGGCGATCTTGCCTTGATTGAACACCGCAAGGCTGTCGGCCATCGACAGCGCTTCGTGCTGGTCATGGGTGACAAAGACAAAGGTGATGCCAAGGCGCTGTTGCAGCGCCTTCAGCTCATCCTGCATCGCCTCGCGCAGTTTCAGGTCCAGCGCCCCGAGCGGTTCGTCCAGCAAAAGCACGCGCGGCTCGTTCACAAGGGCGCGGGCAAGCGCAACCCGCTGACGCTGGCCGCCCGAAAGCTGGCCCGGCTTGCGGTCGCCATAGCCGCCCAGCTGCACAAGGCTCAGCATTTCCTCGGCCTTGTCATGGCGCTGGGCGCGGCCCATGCCCTTGACCATCAGCCCATAGGCCACGTTGTCACGCACATTCATGTGCGGAAACAGCGCGTAGTCCTGAAAGACGGTGTTCACGTTGCGCCGGTTCGGCGGAATGGCGGAAACATCCTGCCCGAAAATGCGGATCGCCCCCGCGCTGGGCTGTTCAAAACCCGAGATCAGCCGCAGGCAAGTGGTCTTGCCCGACCCCGACGGTCCCAGCATGGCGAAAAAGCTGCCCTCGGCGATGGTCAGGTCTACCGCATCAACGGCTTTCACGGCGGTCGGGCCATGGCCGAAGTGACGGGAAACGGATTGGAACTCGACGGCTGCGGTCATGGATCAGGCTTTCGGACAACAGAAGATAGCGCACCGGCAGGGCCGGCGCGGCTTTTGGGTAGGTAGGATGGGCAATATTGCCCATCCTACGGTGACAGGCTTAGCGACCGCCGATCACGCCGATATAGTCGGACACCCAGCGATAGTAGGGCACGCAGGCGCCTTCGCCTTGGGCACAGTTGGCAACGGGCGTGGTCCAGAAGCGGATTTTGTCGAAGTCATCCATGCCGTTCGCCGTGCAGCCCTCGGCGGTTTGCATCCCCGACTTGTCCGTGCAGGCGGCGGGCACCACGGGGTTGCCGCCGAACCAGACCGACAGGTCGGATTGCAGGTT
>JALQYS010000062.1 GCA_023254015.1 Paracoccaceae bacterium | reverse complement strand
CCGCGCACCAGATCCTCGACAAACCAGGCGGGTGTCAGCGGGGCGTCCCCTTGCAGGTTCACCACCACGTCGTAGCCCGGCAGCTTGGCCGCCACTTCGGCGCAGCGTTCGGTGCCGTTCTGGGCCTCGGACGAGGTCATCACGACCTCGGCCCCGAAACCTTCGGCATGGCTGCGAATGCGGTCGTCGTCGGTCGCCACCACCACCCGATCCACGCCCTTGACGGCCATCGCAGCCTCCCACGAACGGCGGATCAGGGTTTTCTCGCCATCCGGACCTTTCAGCGAAACCAGGGGTTTGCCGGGATAGCGGGTGCTGGCATAACGGGCGGGGATGGCGACCAGAACGCTCATTTCTTCAGATCAACTCCGGGGGCATGGGCGATGAAGAAGGGGTTGTCCCAGCCGGGCTTGCCATAGGCCAGGGGCGTGTGGTCGTCAAAGCGCACCACATGGCCGCCCGCGCCGCGCAGAACCGCGTCGCCTGCCGCCGTGTCCCATTCCATGGTGCGGCCAAGGCGGGGGTAAAGATCGGCCTCGCCCGTGGCCACCAGGCAGAACTTCAGGCTGGAGCCGGCCGATTTCATGTCCTTGCAGGCGTATTTGCCGATATAGTCATCGGTCGCCGCATCGCGGTGCGATTTCGATGCCACCACCATCAGCGCACCATTGTCGGGGGTGGAAACCCGGATCGGCTTGACCGGACCCACGGCCTCCTTGGCCAGTGCGCCGGTTTCCTCGACTGCCGTGCCATCGGCCAGCGTATAGAACAGGCGGCCCTGCGCCGGCGCATAGACCACGCCGCGCAACGGCACACCGTTTTCGACGTAGGCGATGTTCACGGTGAAATCGCCCCGGCGCTGGACGAATTCCTTGGTGCCATCCAGCGGATCGACGATCAGGAAAGTCGCCGCGCTAAGGGCGTGGCTGTCGGCCTGTTCCTCGGTGATTAGCACCACATCGGGGAATTCTGCCCGCAAACCGGCCGAGATCAGCGCATCGGCCTTTTCGTCGGCCTCGGTCACAGGGCTGGCATCGCCTTTGGCTTTCACCTCGAAATCGGGGCCGTTGTAGACCTGCATGATGGCGTCGCCGGCCTCGAGTGCGAGGCGGCGGAGGGTGGGAATCAGGCGGTCGAAATCCATGAAAGCTCCTGAAAAGGCGGTCTTGTGGCCTTGGCGTTGATTAAACACATCATGGCCTTTATCGTGCCTTGAAAAGGGAACAGCAAGATTTCCCGTATACGACCGGGGATGCGCGCCCCAGATGAGGTAGAGCCGCGATGTTTCGACCCGCCCTTCCGACCACCCGGATCGGCAGTGCCCTGGCGCTGTTCGAACTGATCTTTCATGCCACGGTTCGCAACATCCGCAAGTCGAACGGCAATGCGATTGTCGGGCTTCTGGTGTCGATCGCCCAGTCGCTGGTGGGCATCGGTGTCATGCTTTTGATGTTCAGCCTGATCGGGCGCAGCGTCGGCACGCAGGTTCGGGGTGATTTCATCCTGTATATCATGTCGGGCATCTTCAGCTTCATGACCCACTCCAAGACCATCAAGGCGGTCTCGGGGGCCGATGGTCCGACCTCGGCCATCATGAAACACGCGCCGATGAACACGATCGTCTCGGTTTCGGCGGCGGCGCTGTCGGCGCTGTATCTGCAGACCCTGTCGGCGGGGGTGATCCTGTTCGGCTACCACGCGCTGTGGACGCCCATCTACATCGATCAGCCCGTGGGGGTTGCGGCGATGTATCTGCTCAGCTGGTCCTCGGGCATCGGCATCGGGCTGATCTTCAAGGCCGTCACGCCTTGGGCGCCTGACTTCTTTACCGTGGCGACCACCGCCTATACCCGGGCGAACATGGTGTTTTCCGGCAAGATGTTCGTGGCTAACCAGACCCCGATGTATATCCTGTCGGTCTTTATCTGGAACCCGCTGTTCCACTGCATCGACCAGACCCGCGGTTTCATGTTCCTGAACTATGAGCCGCGCTACACCTCTGCGCTTTATCCGGTGATCACCACCTTCGTGCTGATCGTGATCGGCCTGATGGGAGAGCGCTATACCGAAAAGCACATCTCGGCCAGCTGGAGCGCCAAGCGCTAGGCCTTTGGGCGCTGTTGCGCCCTTGCATCAGGCCCTGTTGCCCCGGCGCAAGGATTTCGCGCATTCGATCCAGATTCGAAGATCAAGCCCGCTTGCAGCGTCAAATCCGCCTCCCTATATACGCCGAGAAGCCGGAACGGGCGGTTGCCTTTTCCGGGTCTCACATGGGATCGGGTCGGGATGCCGTAACGGGTTCCGCCCACAACATCGCCGAAGGAAAGGGACCACTCATGGCCAAAGTCATTGGTATTGACCTCGGGACGACCAACTCTTGCGTTGCCATCATGGACGGCGCGCAGCCCCGGATCATCGAAAACTCGGAAGGCGCACGTACCACGCCTTCGATCGTCGGTTTCACCGACAGCGAACGTCTTGTCGGCCAGGCCGCCAAACGTCAGGCGGTGACCAACGCCGCCAACACGGTCTTTGCGGTCAAGCGCCTGATCGGCCGCCGCTATGACGATCCGGTGATCGTCAAAGATCAGAAGAACATGCCCTACAAGATCGTCAACGGCGGCAATGGCGATGCCTGGGTCGAAGTGCGCGGCGAGAAGTATTCGCCCTCGCAGGTCTCGGCCTTCATCCTGCAGAAGATGAAGGAAACCGCAGAAAGCTATCTGGGCGAGACCGTCACGCAGGCCGTGATCACCGTTCCGGCCTATTTCAACGACGCCCAGCGTCAGGCCACCAAGGACGCTGGCAAGATCGCCGGTCTTGAGGTGCTGCGCATCATCAACGAGCCGACCGCCGCCGCGCTGGCCTATGGGCTTGACCGCAAGGAATCGAAAACCATCGCGGTCTATGACCTTGGCGGCGGCACCTTCGACATCACCATCCTGGAAATCGACGACGGCCTGTTCGAGGTGAAGTCCACCAACGGGGACACGTTCCTTGGCGGTGAAGATTTCGACATGCGCATCGTCAACTATCTGGCGGATGAGTTCAAAAAGGAACACGGCGTCGATCTGTCGTTGGACAAGATGGCCCTTCAGCGTCTGAAAGAGGCGGCGGAAAAGGCCAAGATCGAGCTGTCGTCCAGCCAGCAGACCGAGATCAACCAACCCTTCATCTCGATGGACAAGAACACCGGCCAGCCGTTGCACCTGGTGGTCAAGCTGACCCGTGCCAAGCTGGAAAGCCTGGTGGATGATCTGATCAAGAAGTCGATCAAGCCCTGCCAGGCTGCGATCAAGGACGCTGGCGTGTCGATCTCGGACATCGACGAAGTGGTTCTGGTTGGCGGCATGACCCGCATGCCGGCAGTCGTCGAAAAGGTCAAAGCGATTTTTGGCAAGGACCCGCTGAAGGGCGTGAATCCTGACGAAGTCGTGGCGGTCGGCGCGGCAATCCAGGGTGGCGTGCTGCAGGGTGACGTCAAAGACGTATTACTCCTCGACGTGACACCGCTTAGCCTTGGCATCGAAACCATGGGTAGCGTCAGTACCAAGCTGATCGAACGCAATACGACGATTCC
>JALQYS010000191.1 GCA_023254015.1 Paracoccaceae bacterium | reverse complement strand
AGAGCACAGGACCGGCTGCTTGCGTTTCACAAAGGCCCGCATGGCCGACAGCATGGTTTCGTCCCAGACCAAGGGAGAATTGCCGTTGCAATTGCCGGTGGTGACCGGGGTTTCCTCCATCACGTCACGACCGAACAGGATTTCGCACATCGCCATGACATCCTCGGCATTCTTGCCCGAGGTGGTCATGCCCATGAAGGTCTTGTCAGAGTGCTTCATCGACGAATAGGTGATGTGCAGGTGCCGGTGGCTGACCTTCATGTCCATAGGCTCCACAATGTGGTGCGCGGTGGAATGCAGCGCCGGCGACATGTGCGACAGCTTGTGGAACATGTTCAGGTCGGCGATCGTCGGCCAGCGCCGCACGTCGTCCAGATCGCGCAGGAAAGGCGCACCGGTCATCGGCACGAAGATCGAATGTTTGCCGCCAAAGGGCAGGGATTTTTCGGGATTGCGGGCGCGGTATGTCCAGCCCGAGGGGATGGTGGAGATCAGCTCGCGCACCAGATGGCGATCAAGGTAAACCCGTTCCCCCACGACCTTGGCCCCGGCACGTTTCCAGTCGGCCAGCGCGATTTCGTCACGGAACACCACGCCCACCTCTTCAAGGATGGCCATCGACGCCTCGTCGATGCGGCGCACCTGTTCGGGTGTCATCGGTTCACATTCGGGCAGGCCGCGTTTCAGCGACGGCAGCATCTCGAAATCGGGGGCGGCGCGCAGGGCGCGTCTTGCGCCACGTCCGCCTGCGCGTGCAGTCTTTGGGGAAAGATCGGTCATCATCAGGCTCCTGCGCCGGGGATACCCTGTCAAAAGGCGCGGAATCGGCAGGGCCGACAGCCCCCCGCACGAAGCGAAGCCGCCAAAAAGCGACATGCCAGCCGGGCGGTGTGCAAAAGAAAAGAGCCACCCTTTTGGGGTGGCTCTTGTTTCGGTGGCAGGGGATCAGCCCGTCACTTCTTTTTCGGCGGAACAAAGCGCTTGGTCGTGTCGCGGGCGTCGGTTTTCGGCGCGGCGGGTTTGGCCTTGGCAAAGGGCTTCTTGCCCTCGGCCGCGTGGCTCTTGAACCCAGCGGCCTTTACCGGGCCGGGTTTGCGGGCGAAGGGCCGGGCATCTGCCCCTTCCTTGCGCGGGGCGTAGGGGCGCTTTTCCTCGCCATATCCTTCGCCGCGCGGTTTGGCAGGCGCGTCGCTGCGGTGGCTTTTGAAGCCTTCTGCACGGGCCGGGCGATCCGCCGATCCGCCATGCGACTTGTAGCCGGCCGATTTCGGGGCGGGTTTGTCACCGGCGGCCCAACGCGGCTTGCGATCACCCTCTTCGCGGGGGGCATAGGGTTTGGCGCCATCCTCGCTGCGGCGGGCATAGGGGCGGGGGGCCGCATCCTCGCGCCGTGCATAAGGCTTGCGCGGGGCGTCCTCACGCGGGGCATAGGGCTTGCGCTCGGCCGTGTCGCGCGGGGCATAGGGCTTGCGGTCGCCATCTTCGCGCTTGGCATAGGGTTTGCGATCTGTCGTGTCGCGCGGCGTGTAGGGCTTGCGCTCGGTCGTGTCGCGGGGGCCTTCCTGGTCTTCCTCGACAAAGCGGGAAGGCTTGGGCGTATAGGCCGGTTTGTCCTCACGCGGGGGGCGCGGCGCACGGGGTGCGGCGGCGCGGGGCGCGCGCTCGGGGCGGGAAAGGTCGGGCTCGCCCGAGATGCGTTCCATCACCAGACCGGACTCAAGCTCCTGGCTGGCGGCAAAGCGCCCTGCGACTGCCTCGGAGATCTGGACAAAGCTTTCGTCCTGCTGAACCCGGATCGCGCCGATGCTGTCGCGCGAAATGCCGCCTGCCTCGCAGATCTTGGGCAAAAGCCAGCGGGCCTCGGCCCGGCCGGTGTGGCCAACCGACAGGCGGAACCATGTCGAAGGGCCAAATTCGCCGCGTTCGCGCGGGGCGCGCGGTTCGGCCGGAGGCAGGGCGTCGGACAGAACTTCGGGGGCCGAGCGGCCTTCGCGCCACAGGCGCACAAAGGCGGCAGCCACCTGTTCGGGACCGTAGCGGTTCAAGAGCTGCAGACCCAGATCGCCCTCGTCGCCCGGGGGCAGGGCAAGCGCGGCATGCTCCATCAGCCGGGCATCCTCGCGGGCCTGCACCTCATCGGCGCCGGGGGCGGGGGACCATTCGGCCACGACCTTGGCGCCTTGCAGGATCCGGTTGGCCTTGCGGAAATCGGCAGGCGTGACGACCAGCGCCGAGACGCCCTTCTTGCCCGCGCGGCCGGTGCGGCCCGAACGGTGCAGCAGGGTTTCGGGGTTGCTGGGCAGGTCGGCGTGGATCACCAGCTCCAGCCCCGGCAGGTCGATGCCGCGGGCGGCCACGTCGGTGGCGATGCAGACACGGGCGCGACCGTCGCGCAGCGCCTGCAGGGCATGCATCCGTTCGGTCTGCGACAGCTCACCCGACAGCGCCACAACCTGGAACCCCCGGTTGCCCATGCGGGCCAGAAGATGGTTCACATTCGCGCGGGTCTTGCAGAACACGATGGCTGTCTGCGCCTCGTAGAACCGCAGCATGTTGAAGATCGCATGTTCGCGGTCGCGCTGGGCAACCGAGATGGCACGATATTCGATGTCGGAATGCTGTTTCGATTCGCCCTGCGCCACGATCCGCAGCGCATCCTTCTGGAAGGTTGCGGCCAGCGCCGCGATTTCCTTGGGCACAGTGGCCGAGAACATCAGCGTACGGCGGGTTTCCGGCGCGGCGGCCAGAATGAACTCCAGATCCTCGGCAAAACCAAGGTCCAGCATCTCGTCGGCTTCGTCCAGAACCACGGCCCGGACGCCCGAAAGGTCAAGGCTGCCGCGTTCGATATGGTCGCGCAGGCGGCCCGGCGTGCCGACGACGATATGGGCGCCGCGATCCAGCGCGCGCTTTTCTGTGCGGTAATCCATGCCGCCCACGCAGGTGGCCAGCTTGGCCCCGGCGGTGCCGTAAAGCCATTCCAGTTCTCGCGCGACCTGCAGGGCCAGTTCGCGGGTGGGGGCGATGATGAGCGACAGGGGCACATCGGCGTAAAGCAGCTGATCGGCGCCGGCCAG
>JALQYS010000497.1 GCA_023254015.1 Paracoccaceae bacterium | reverse complement strand
GTGTTCGGCAAGATCTCGGCTGCCGTTACCGACATCGGCGGCATGATGAGCCACGCCGCCATCGTCTGCCGCGAATACGGCCTGCCTGCCGTGACCGGCACCGGCACCGCGACCGCCAAGATCAAAACTGGCATGCGGCTGCGGGTCGACGGCAACACCGGGACCGTGACGATTCTTGATTAAGCAATCCGGGGGGCAGTCATGCCCCCCGCCCACATCTCCGATGGACCAATCCCATGACGCATGACCTTTCGCGCTATGACCCGGTCTGGCGCGCGGCTGAACCCTACATGCGCGCGCGCAAGAACGATGTGCACATCCCCCTGTCCTTTGACTGGTGCGTGCGGCTGCTGGACCATTTTCCGCAGGCCGACCGCGATGTGTGCCTTCTGGCGATCCTGCTGCATGACATCGGCTGGTGGGCCATCGACATGGAGACGATCATCTCGGAAGGGTTCCGCAGCGAAAACATCCTGCAATCGGACGTGCGCTATCGGCATGAGGCCGAGGGCGTGCGGCTGGCAACCAAGGTGCTGCGCGAAACGGGGTGGAGCGAGGCGATCATCGCGCAGGTCTGCGAGATCATCGACGGGCACGACACGCGGCTGGAACCGCGCCACCTGAATGACCGCATCGTGCGCGACAGTGACAAGCTGTGGCGGTATGAGGTGACGGGCACCGCGGTGGGCTGCGACTGGTTTGGCGAGACGCCCGCGCAGAACTGTGCCCGGAATGAAAAGATCCTGCCGAAATTCGAAACCGAACCGGGCCGCGCCATGGCCGCGGCCGCCTTGGCGGAAACCCGCAAGGCGCTGAAAGTGCATGTTCTTTAGGGGCTGACCATGGAAATGTTCATTAACGGGGCCTGGACCCCTTCGGTCAGCGGCACGACGCAGCCTGTGACCGATCCGCGATCCGGTCAGGTCTTTGACACCGTTCCCAACGGCAATGCGACGGATGCCGATATTGCCATCCGTTCCGCCGCGACCGCCTTTGAGACCTGGCGCAAGCTGCCGATGGCCGAGCGTGTGCGGTTGCAGAAAAAGCTGGCCCAGGCGATGCGCGAGGCGGCTGATCCGGTGGGCCGCGCGCTGCACCGCGAGTTGGGGCGGCCCCTGCCCGCCTGCCTGCAAGAGGTGAACCGCGCGGCGGACCTTCTGGACATCTACGCCGAAGAAGGGCTGCGGCTGCAATCCACCATGACCAGTGGCGGCCTTGGGGAAAAGACGATCGTCACCCGCGATCCGGTGGGAGTTGTGGTGGCGATCACGCCTTTCAACTATCCCTTGAACCTATTGATGTTCAAATTGGGCGCGGCCTTGGTGGCGGGCTGCTCCGTGGTGGCGAAACCCTCGGCCGATACGCCGATCTCAACGCTGATGCTGGCCGAGATTTTCCACAAGGCGGGTTTGCCCGCAGGGGTATTCAACGTGGTCACCGGGGCGGGGCGGGCGATTGGCGATGCTTTGGTCAATCACCCCATTCCCCGGAAAATCGCCTTTACGGGCGGGACCACGGCGGGCAAGGCGATTGCGGCGGCGGCCGTGCAGACCATGAAACGGGTAACGCTGGAGCTCGGCGGGCAATCGGCGGCCATCGTTTGTGCGGATGCCGATATCGACAAGGCGGCCGAGGCCATTGCCCGGCATGGTTTCGCCAATTCGGGCCAGTTCTGCTATCGCGTCAACCGCATCTATGTGGATCGGACGGTCTATGAGTCGTTCCTTGAAAAGCTCTTGGCGCGGGTGCAGAAATTCACCCTTGCCCCTGCGGGCGGGGACGGAGACCTTGGTCCGCTGGTGAACGAAAAGATCTACGCCAATTCAGCCATTCAGGTCGATGACGCCCGCGCCAAGGGGGCCCGTATCCTTTGCGGCGGGCAGCGCCAGACTGGCCCTGGCTTTGACGGCGGGTTCTATTATCAGCCGACGCTGGTGGCCGATGCGACGCATGAGATGCTGGTCCTGACCGAGGAAACCTTTGGTCCGGTTCTGGGCATCTGCCCGGTGGATGACCCCTGGGCCGCCTTGAAATTCGCCAATGACAACCGCTATGGCCTTGCGGGCTTTGTCTTTACCCGGGATCTCGCGCGCGGGCTGACGCTGTGCGAGGGGATGGAGGCGGGGTCTGTCTGGCTGAATGACATTCAGCGGTCGTCACATTACGAACCCTTCGGCGGGGTCAAGGAAAGCGGCCTTGGCCGTGAAAAGGGGCGTTACGGCGTGGAAAGCTATCTGGAATACAAGACCATGTATCTGTCTTACGAGGTTCCGACATGAGTCTTCTTCGGCCGCAGGATCAGGCGCTTTGGGCCGAGGCCAGGCCCTTTCTTGACGTGCGCAACAATGACGAACACACGCTGGTCGCCTATGGCGTGGCCAAGGCACTGTTGGCGCAACTGCCCGAGGCCGAGGAAGATGTCGTCCTGCCCGCGATCCTCTTGCATGACCTGGGCTGGAAGCGCATCCCGCCCGATCTGCTGCTTGAGGCCATCGGCCGCAACCCCACGCGACGCGATCTGGTGTTTGAACACGAACGCCATTCGGTGGTGATTGCCCGCGATATCCTGACCCGGCACGGTGTTGGCCGGGTCGAGGAAATTCTGGCTATCATCGACGGCCATGATACGACATATGACGCCCGCTCGTTGAATGATGCCGTGGTCAAGGATGCCGACAAGGGGTGGCGCACCACGCCGCATGGCATGCGGATCATCCGCGGCTGGTATGACTGGTCGCTGGCAGAGTATATCGACATGGTCACGGTCGTGTCGAACCCGCGGCTTCTGACGGCGCCGGGCAAGGCGATGGGCGAGGGCTTTGTCGCCAGCCTGCGGGCCGAACTGGAACTTTCCAACTACATGGAGACGGGCGCATGACGACCGATCTGGGCCTGTCGGGCAAACGGGTGGTGGTGACGGGCGCGGCGGGCGGCCTTGGCCGGGCCTTCGCGCAGGCTTTTTCCGGGGCCGGCGCGCAGGTCCTGGCTTGTGACGTCAACCTTGCCGGATGTCAGGAAACCGCCGCCCTGACCGGAGGTCTCGCGGCGCAGGTCGATGTGACCGACACCGCCAGTTGTCGCGCGCTGGCCGATCTGGCGCAGGCCCGCATGGGGGGCGTGGATGTGCTGGTCAACAACGCCGCGCTTTATGGCGGTCTGGAACGGCGCAATTTCGAGGCGCTGGATGAGGACGTCTGGGACAAGGTCATGGCGGTGAATGTCAAGGGCGTCTGGCAGATGTGCCGGGCCTTTTCGCCTGCGTTGCGTGCGGCCAGGGGCGCGATCGTCAACATCGCTTCGGCAACCGTATTTTCCGGCTCGCCGCAGTGGATGCACTATGTCGCGTCCAAAGGCGCGGTGATCGGCCTCAGCCGCACCATGGCCAAGGAAATGGGCGCCGATGGGGTGCGGGTGAACGTTCTTGCGCCGGGTTTCACCATGACCGAGGCCAGCCTTGGCCTGATGGAAAACGCCCGCAGCTATGGCGTGGACCGTGCCGCGCTGAAACGGCCCGCCGAGGTGGAAGATATCGTCGGTGGGGCGTTGATGCTGGCCTCGCCGCTGTCGTCCTACATGACGGGGCAGACGCTGGTCATCGATGGCGGGCGGCAGTTTATCTGAGGGGAAAGAAGATGGTTCAGGTGACCTTCATCGAAGCAGACGGCACACGGCGGGCAATCGAGGCCCCAGTGGGAGAGCCGTTGATGTATCCGGCGCGCAATGCGGGCGTGAAGGGGATCATCGCGGAATGTGGCGGCTCGGCCATGTGCGCGACCTGCCATTGCTACGTCGTCTCGGCCGCTGAGGGCGCCCTTGCTGCGCCGCGGCAGGATGAGGCCGACACGGTGGAATTCAACGCCCATGAGCCGCGCGAGAACAGCCGCCTGACCTGCCAGATCATCGTGACCGAAGCCCTTGAAGGCGCAGTGTTTCAGGTGGCGACCGGGCGCTAGGGCAGGCTCATCGAGCCGGATTCCCCGGCACTCTTCGCTGCGCAGCGAAACCGCAGCATTTCCCGGCAGAAGGGGGAAGCGACGCGCGCCTCAGCGGGACGGAAGCAGATCCATCTGCCGGGTCTTTTCCAGATAGGCGGCCATCTCGGCCCAGTTCTCGACCCCGCTTTCGAAGTGCGCGGTGAACTGCTTGACATGGTCCGAGGCCAGCAGCGCGCCGTCGCCTTCCGACCCCAGAAAGCCCATCAGCGCCTTGCGCGCGGCCAGATCGTTGAGCTGCCGGTAATCCAGCACCGTGACCAGATCGGGCCCGATCTTGTCCATCGTCTTCTGGGCATCCTCGGTCAGCCGGCGATGCGCGGCGATCGAGCGTTCGAACCGCTCGGGATCAAAGCGGATCGGCCGCACCAGATCCAGCCCGGCATCCTTGTTCTGTTCGGTCACCACAAAGACCCCGGTCAGGTCGGCCCGCTCCATCGAGACATAGCGCTCCAGCGGGTTGCGGAACAGGAACACCTTCCGCCAGCCTTTGGAGTTCAGCATCTTCTGATAGATCTGCACCCGGCTGAGGTTGAAGCGGAAATCCTTGAAACCAAAGATCAGCCCCTGGGAGGCGGTGCGTTTGCGCAGCCGGTTCAGAATCGCCATTCCCATCTCGTCGCGCTTCTGGATGTCTTTCTTGCCAAGACCCAGAAAGGCCAGTTCCTCGGGCGGCAGCTCCACCTCGCTGCCCTTGAAGATCTCGCCATAGCAGCGGATGTCGGGGGCGGAATCCAGAAGCGCGCGCAAGTGATAAGAGCCGCTGCGCGGAAGGGTGATGATGACGAAGGGGGGCTTGCTCATGCTTGTCTGAATTTTTTTAACTACCTGTTCTGATAAAGCATAAAGCAAGCACGCGCGCCTGTCACCTGAGGCCGGGTTTGCGGCCGCAGATCCGGCGCTGGCGGGGGGGGCGCAGGGTCGCTGGAGTTTCTGGTGCGCGATGTCTTGCCGGGGGGGCAGGAGTTGTTGGTCACCCCCTGCCTGGCGTGCGGTGGGCGCGACAGTCGCCCTGACCGGAGCTGGCCTGGCTGGAACGCCGTGCCCGCCAGCTTGCCCGGAAGAATCCGGCCTGCCTCCGCACGATGTCCATGCCCAGGGTCGGTGTGATGGTCGCACGGACCTGTCGATCGGCGGTGGATGACCCCGGCCGTTCGACCTGGCTGAGGCCGGTTTCGGGATCAAACCGCTCGCCATAGGGCTTTTTAAACCGTCGCCTCCACCCGCGCGCCGGTTGGCCCGGTGATCGCCCGGACCGAGGTGGTCGCGGTGCATGGGGTTGGCCGTGGTGGCGGAACTGCCATGGGCCAGTTTGACGCAGCGATGGGGCAAGGCCGCGACCCAAGGCCAAATCCGGCGGGGAGGAACGGTGGGGCTTTGAGGATCAGGGGTGTTCCGTTAATGTTCTGCAGTGATTCCCTGTTGACGGCCCCTCTCATGTGCAACCTTTATTCGCAGACCCGCAGTCAGGACGCGATGCGCCATGTCTTCGACGTGGTCGAGGATGACACGGGCAACCTGCCCCCCATGCCGGCGATTTTCCCTGATTACCCGGCGCCGATCATCACCGCCACCGCGCAGGGACGGCGGCTGTCGATGGCGCGCTGGGGCATGCCGACGCCACCGCAGTTTCTGCAGGGCAGACGCACCGATCCGGGCGTGACCAACATCCGCAACACCGCCTCGCCGCATTGGCGGCGCTGGCTGGGTGTTGAGCATCGCTGCCTTGTGCCCTTTACCAGCTTTGCCGAAATCGACACCCGGCAAGGCGCCCCGCGCAATCACCCCATCTGGTTCGCCCTTGGCCCTGACCGTCCGCTGGCCTGCTTTGCGGGGCTTTGGACGCACTGGACATCAACCCGCAAACTGGCCGAGGGCGAGGTGACGGTGCCCTGTTTCGCCTTCCTGACCTGTCCGCCGAATCGCGAGGTTGACCGTATCCACCCCAAGGCCATGCCGGTGATCCTGACCCGCCCCGAGGAATGGGCGCAATGGCTGACCGGCTCTACCCCTCATGCGCTGGAGTTGCAGCGCCCGCTGCCGGATGGCGAGCTGGACATCGTGGCGGAGGGTGCGCATGAAGATGCTGCGTGATGCGGCCGTCTCTGCCGATCCGTTGGCCCTGCTGCCCGCCCGCGTGCATGAGGTTCAGGGGCCGGGCCGCCGCGCCTTTGGCCTGTTGCAGGCCGCGCGCAGGAAAGGCCCGGTGTTCTGGATCATGCCCGCCCACCAGCCCGAGGGTCCGATGCTGTGGGGCTTGCCCGAGGGGCTGTCGGATCGGCTGCATCTCGTGCGGGCGCGGGGCGAGACCGATCTTCTCTGGGCCACCGAAGAGGCCCTGCGCAGCGCCGAGGTGGCGATGGTTCTGGCCGAACCGGAAAAGCCGCTTGGCCTGACGGCAGGCCGCCGGTTGCAACTGGCCGCCGAGGCCGGGCGCACCCTGGGCCTGATGCTGATCCGCGAAGGACAGGGCAGCAACGCCACCGAAACCCGCTGGCACGCCGCCGCGCTTCCGTCGGATCGGGCGGACTCGACTCTGCTGCGCTGGTCTCTTATTAAGAACAAATCAGGAACATTTGGGGATTGGACGGTAGGTTGGGATGGCAAGGCGGCTGATGTCCATCTGGTTTCCCCGACTGGCGAGCGATGTCAGCCTGCGCAGGCACCCGGTTGAGGGGCCCTTCGCGCTGACCTTGCGGGCGGGCAATGCCGACCACCTGCACTGCGTGAACCCTGCGGCCTTGGCGCTGGGGCTGGCGCGCGGCATGGCGCTGGCCGATGCGCGTGCCATATGCCCCGATCTTGTCACCCGCCCCGCCGATCTGGTGGCCGAGGCGGCCGCGCTGGGCCATCTGCGCCGCTGGGCCAGTCGCTATGCCCCGATGGTGGCGCGCGACGGGGCGGATGGGCTGATGGCCGACATCTCGGGTGTGCCGCATCTTTTCGGCGGTGAAGAGGCTCTGCGCGACGACCTGCACGCCCGGATGGAGCGGGCGGGCCTTGCCGTGGTCAGCGCCGTTGCCGGCACGCGCGGCGCGGCGCATGGGCTGGCCCGGCATGGCGGCGGCGGGGTGATTGCCGATGGCAAGCTGGCAGAGGGCATCGGTCCCTTGCCGGTGGCCGCGCTGCGCATCGATCAGGCCACCGCCGAAGGGCTGTCCCGGGTCGGCCTGAACCGCATCGCCGACCTTCTTCCCTTGCCCCGTGCTCCCCTCGCGCGGCGTTTTGGCGCGGGTCTGGTGCTGCGACTGGATCAGGCGCTTGGCGCCCAGACCGAACCCGTCGCGGCCGAGGCGGATGCCCCGCATTTCGGCGTGCGGATGACCCTGCCTGAACCGATCGGCAAGCAAGAGGATGTGATGGCCGGCCTTGCGCGCCTGCTTGACCGGCTTTGCGCCCGGCTGGCCCTGCACCAGATGGGCGCGCGCCGCCTGCGGCTGGACCTGCGCCGGGTCGACCGCGCCACGGTGCAGCTTGACATCGGGCTGGCTCAGGCCATGCGCGATCCGCTGCGGATTGCCGCCCTCTTCCGGCGCGGGATCGATGAGGTGGATGCAGGCTTTGGCATCGATGCCCTGCGGCTTTGCGCCCCCGTGACCGAACCCCTGGCCCCCGCCCAGTTGACCTCTGGCCAGCTGACCCCCGCCCAGCTGACTTCGGGCCAGCCCGCCCCGCAGGATGGCGTGGCCGATCTGGTGACGCGGCTTGGCAACCGGCTGGGCTTTGATGCGATCCAGCGTCTGGCTCCGGCCGAAAGCCTGATCCCTGAACGCAGCTTCCTGACCCTGCCCACGGCCTATTCCGCACCCGCCGCCCGCCCGCGCCGGCCCCGGCACCGCCCGCTGATCCTGTTCCCGCCCGAACCCGTCACGGCCCATGGCCAGCCCCCCGCCCGGTTCCGCTGGCGGCGCATGTCCTTCACCACCTTGCGTGCCACCGGCCCCGAACGCATCAGCCCGGAATGGTGGTTCGACGATCCGGCCTGGCGCACGGGTCTGCGCGACTATTGGCGGATCGACACCCGCGAAGGCCCCCGGCTCTGGTTGTTCCAGACGCCGCAGACGCCCGGCTGGTATGCTCAGGGAGAGTTCGCATGACCTCTTCCGCCTTTCATGCCGGTGAAAATATCCTGGGGGAACCGCGGCTTGGCCGCGACGGGGGCAACGCCCCCCCTTATGCCGAGCTTTGCGTCACCTCGAACTTCACCTTCCTGACCGGCGCCTCCCATCCCGAAGAACTGGTCACGCGCGCCGCCGAACTGGGGCTTGCCGCCATCGCCATCACCGACCGCAACAGCCTTGCGGGGGTGGTGCGGGCCTGGTCGGCGCTGAAAGAGCTGAAACGTCTGGCGGCCGAGGCCGCCCCGGCCCATGGCGCACCGATCCGGGGGCAGGCGCGGCAAGATCCCTCCAGCCGCCGCACCATGGCCCCCGAAACCCCGGCCCCCGCCATCGCCGCCCTGCCGCGGCTGATCGTGGGCGCGCGGCTGGTCCTGACCGACAGCGCCACCGAATGGCTGGCGCTGCCCACCGATCTGCCCGCCTATTCGCGGCTGTCGCGGCTGCTGTCCTTGGGCAAGCGCCGTGCGACCAAAGGCGAATGCCACCTGACGCGCAGCGATCTTTTGGATTGGGGCAAGGGGCTGATCCTCATTGCCCTGCCGCCTGACCCGATGGATTCCCATGACCCCCGCGCCGAGATCCGCGCCATCGCCCGCGCCTTTCCCGGCCAGTGTTTCATCGGCGCCGCCCCCCGCTATGACGGGCAGGACCAGCCCCGCCTCGACCGCCTGGCGCAGCTGTGCCAGACAACCGGCCTGCCCATGGTGGCGGTGGGCGATGTCCTGATGCACAGGGCCGCCCGCCGCCCGCTGGCCGACGTGCTGACCTGCCTGCGGTTGGGCATCACCATCGACGCCATCGGCACCCATCGCTTGCCGAATGGCGAACGGCGCCTGAAATCGGGCACCGAAATGGCCCGGCTTTTCCACCGCTATCCCGCCGCCCTGCGCCGCACGGTCGACATCGCCGATCGATGCGCCTTCTCGCTGGACGAGTTGCGCTATCAATACCCTGACGAGGCGCTGAACGGCGAATCCGCGCAAGGCCGGCTGGAACGCCTGACGCGCGAGGGGCTTTTCTGGCGCTATCCCGAAGGCCCGCCGCCCAAGATCGTCCATCGCGTCGAAAAGGAACTGACCCTGATCCGCGAGGTGGCCTATGCCCCCTATTTCCTGACCGTCCATGACATCGTGCAATTCGCCCGGTCAAAGGGCATCCTGTGTCAGGGGCGCGGCTCGGCGGCGAATTCGGTGGTCTGCTACCTTCTGGGCATCACCGAGGTGCCGCCCGAATCCATCACCCTGATCTTTGAACGTTTCATCTCCAAGGAACGGGGCGAGCCGCCCGATATCGACGTCGATTTCGAACATGAACGCCGCGAAGAGGTGATCCAGTGGATCTATGACCGCTATGGTCGCGAAAGGGCGGGTCTGACGGCGGTGGTGATTCATTTCCGCTCGCGCGCCGCCATCCGCGAGGTGGGCAAGGCCATGGGCCTGTCGCAAGATGTCATCGCCCGGCTGGCGGGGCAGATCTGGGGCTGGTCCTCGTCGGCCCCCTCGGCCGACCGCGTGCGCGATGCCGGCCTGAACCCCGAGGATCGCCGGGTCATGCTGGCGCTTGACCTGATTTCGCAGATCATCGGCTTTCCCCGCCACCTGTCGCAACATGTTGGCGGCTTTGTCATCACCCAGGGGCGGCTGGACGAACTTTGCCCCATCGAGAACGCCGCGATGGAGGATCGCACGATCATCGAATGGGACAAGGACGACATTGATGCGCTGGGGCTTCTAAAGGTCGACATTCTTGCGCTGGGCATGCTGACCTGCATCCGCAAGGCCTTTGGCCTTCTGGCCGATCACCGGGGCCTGAACCTGACGCTGGCCAATGTGCCGCCCGAAGATCCCCGCGTCTATGACATGCTCTGCCGCGCCGATGCGATTGGCGTCTTTCAGGTGGAAAGCCGGGCGCAGCTGAACTTCCTGCCCCGGATGCGCCCGCGCGCCTTCTACGATCTGGTCTGCGAGGTCGCCATCGT
>JALQYS010000489.1 GCA_023254015.1 Paracoccaceae bacterium | reverse complement strand
GCTCGCAAGGAAACAGCCTTAGCTAAATCGAATGAAGAAGTCGACTTGATTGCACAATTTGCAACCAAGAAAGATAAAGAAGTAGCAAAAGGACCGTCAGGCCCGTGAATCAGAGGGATATGGGCCCAGACCGGCACCGTCCATCCCATGGCGTCGTAGACCATCTGCTGGCGGCCGGCGTTGTTCAAATGGTCGTCCCCCCGGATCACATGGGTCACGCCCATATCGTGATCATCCACCACCACGGCCAGCATGTAGGTTGGTGTGCCATCCGAACGAAGGACGATCATGTCATCCAGAGTTTCGTTCCGAATCGTAACGATTCCCTGAACTTCATCGTGGATTTCCGTCACGCCCTCGCGCGGGGCCTTCATGCGGATCGCATAGGGCGCGTCGGGGTGGGTGGCCGGATCGGCATCGCGCCAGGGGCTTTGGAACACGGCATAGCTTGCGCCTTTCGCCTCCGCCTCTTCCCGGAAGGCAGCGATTTCCTCGGGCGTCGCAAAGCACTTGTATGCCGTGCCGCGCGCCAGCATCTCATGGGCGACCTCGGCATGGCGGCCGCGGCGTTCGAACTGGCTGACCACCTCGCCATCCCAATCAAGGCCCAGCCAGGTCAGGCCTTTCAGAATCGCCGCCGTCGCCTCGGGGGTGGAGCGTTCGCGGTCGGTGTCCTCGATCCGGAGCAGGAACTTGCCACCCCGGCCGCGCGCGTAAAGCCAGTTGAACAACGCTGTTCGCCCGCCGCCGATGTGCAGGAACCCGGTGGGCGAGGGGGCGAAACGGGTGACGACTTTCGCGGACATGACGGCATTAACCTTTCGGAAACCAGGAGCGGTCTAGGATCGGCGCAGCATTAGGCAATCATGGGTCGCAAAACAAGGTGGCGGGGATGATGCGCTGGCTTCTCTGGCCGCTTGAGGGGCTTTTGCAGATGCGGGGGCTGTTGTTCCCTTGGGTTCCGGTGTTTCTGGGCGCGGGCATCGGCCTGTGGTTTGCGCTGGAGGTCGAGCCGGGCCTGCTTGCCTATGCCGGCGGCGCACTTGGCCTTGTGTTGCTGCTGGTCCTGTGGTGGTTCGGGCCAGAGCTCTTGCATCCGCCGGTGGTGATTGCCGGCTGTCTGCTGGCGGGGTTTCTGGCGGCGGGGGCGCGGGCGCATCTGGTGGCCGCCCCGATGCTGGAGCGGCCCTATTCCGGCCCCGTGCAGGGGCGGATTGTCGATATCGACCGCTCGCAGTCCGACGCGCTGCGCCTGACGCTGGATCAGGTGGTGCTGGACCTGCCGCCCGAGGCGACGCCGCACCGGGTGCGCATCGCGCTGCATGGCGACAGGGTGGTACCCGATCCGGGGCAGGTGGTTCTGGTCACGGCCCGTCTGGCCGCCCCCGAAGGCCCGACCGAGCCGGGCGGGTTCGACTTTCGCCGCATGGCCTTTTTCGACGGGTTGGGCGCGGTGGGGTATACGCGCACGCCGGTCGTGGTCTGGCAAGATCCGGCGCCCGGCGCGCAGGCCATCAACCGGCTGCGGATGCAGCTGTCGCGCGCCATCATGACGGCACTTCCGGGTGATGCCGGGGCCTTCGCGGCGGGCGCCATGACGGGGGACCGTTCGGGCATCACGAAAGACACGGTCGAGGCGCTGCGCGATTCCAATCTGGCGCATCTTCTGGCAATTTCCGGGATGAACATGGCCTTTCTGACCGGGTTCGTCTTTGTCCTGCTGCGCTATGGTCTTGCACTGGTGCCGCCGGTAGCCCTGAGGATCAACACCAAGAAGATTGCCGCCGTCGTGGCCTTCGGGGTTGCGCTGTTCTATCTGCTCCTGTCGGGGTCCAATGTGGCGACCGAGCGCGCCTTCCTGATGGTCGCCGTCATGCTGGGGGCGGTGCTTTTCGATCGCCGCGCCCTGACGATGCGGTCGGTCGCACTGGCGGCCATCGTGCTGTTGCTGTGGCAACCCGAAAGCCTGACAGAGCCGGGTTTTCAGCTGTCCTTTGCGGCGACGGTGGCCCTGATTGCGGGTTTTGGCGCGCTGGAGGGGGCGGTGTTGCGCGAACGTCTGCCGCGCTGGCTGATCCCGTTGTTTACGCTGGTCCTGTCCTCGATCATCGCCGGGGTGGCAACCGCCCCCTTTGCGGCGGCGCATTTCAACCGCTTTACCGATTATGGATTGCTGGCAAACCTGCTGACCGTGCCAGTGATGAGCCTTCTGATGGCGTCGGGGGCCATGGCTGCGCTGCTGGCGCCGCTGGGACTTGCCGCCCCTGCGCTGTGGCTCATGGAACTGGCGGCGAGGTGGATCCTGTTCGTGGCCCATTGGATTGCGGGGCTTGAAGGGGCCGTCACGCCGGTGGTCGCGCCAGGGCCCTGGGTGCTGCCGCTTCTCACTCTAGCGGGGGCCTGGCTGGTCCTGATGCGGGGGCGTCTGCGGTGGGGTGCCATCCTGCCCTGCGCGCTGGGGTTGGTGCTCTGGGCCATGACGGAGCGGCCCCTGGCGCTGGTCAGTGCCGATGGCGCATTGGTCGGGGTTCTTGGGCCGCAGGGCAGGGGGCTTTCGGCCGCAAAAGGCGCAGGCTTTACCGCCGGAAACTGGCTGGAAAAGGACGGTGATCTCGCAAATCAGACCGCTGCCTTTGGCCGGCCTGGGTTTTCCGGCCCGAAATCGGCGCGGCTGTTCGAGTTGGGCAAGGACGGGACAGACAAGTCAACGCTGGTCCGAGGCGTTGTGCTGACCGGCAAGGCGCCCGACCTTGCCATGGCTTGCGCGGCGGCTGATCTGGTCATCCTGTCGTCAGATGCGGCAACATCCACAGCGCCGTCATGCCGGGTGATCGACCGAGGCTTGCTGCGGAAGACCGGTGCACTGGCCATCTGGCCGGCAGAGGAAGGATTAGTCATGCAGCCCGCACGCCGGGCCGGGCGCATCTGGGCAGGCGGGCGGGCCTTGCCCCCCTTGCCGCCCATCCGGCCGCGTCAGTAGTTGCGGATCAGCCCGACAAGACGGCCTTGAACCTTGACCATGTGATCGGGAAAGACCCGGGTCTCATAGGCCGGGTTGGCCGCCTCAAGCGCGATCATGTTGCCCTTGCGGCGAAAGCGTTTCAGCGTGGCTTCGTTATCCTCAACCAGCGCCACCACGATATCGCCACTGTCGGCGGTGTTCTGCTCGCGGATCACGACGATATCACCATCGTTGATCCCGGCCTCGATCATCGAATCGCCTTTCACCTCCAGCGCATAGTGCTGGCCATGACCGGCCAGCATGCTGCCGGGCACCGCCACATGATGCGAGACATGCGAAATCGCCTCGATCGGGACGCCGGCGGCGATCCGGCCCATGACGGGCAGCTCCAGCGCGTGAACAGCCTCCAGCGGCATGGCGCCGCGCGGCGGGTCTACCTTGTCGCCCGCGATCACCTTGGGCTTGAACCCCGGCTTTTCCATCGCGTCGGGCAGTTTCACGATTTCCAGCGCGCGGGCGCGGTGGGCCAGACGACGGATGAAGCCCCGCTCCTCAAGCGCGGTGATCAGCCGGTGGATGCCGGACTTCGACCGCAGGTCCAACGCATCCTTCATTTCGTCGAAAGAGGGCGGAACACCGTCGCGGTCCCTTCGCGTCTTGATGAAATCCCGAAGTTCCAACTGCGTGCGCGTCAGCATTCCACCCCCCGGGGGCTGTTGTTTCCTTT
>JALQYS010000421.1 GCA_023254015.1 Paracoccaceae bacterium | reverse complement strand
CAAAGGCTGATCGAGAACAGCGTTCAGAAGGGCGCGGGATTTCGGCCCCGCCACGGCAAACTGCGCCCAGGATTCGGTGACGGAAATGATCCGCACATCCCAATCGGCACAATGGGTTTGATGCACGAAGTCGAGATGGCGCATCACCTGCCCCGCCGCCGCGGTGGTGGTGGTCATCAGGAAGTGGTTGTCGCCCAGCCGCGCCGAGGTGCCGTCATCCATGACGAACCCATCTTCGCGCAGCATCAGGCCATAGCGCACCCGGCCCACGGACAAGGTGCTGAAAGTATTGGTATAAACCAGATCCAGGAAACGCGCGGCATCGCGCCCCTGAATGTCGATCTTGCCAAGGGTGGACACATCGGCCACCCCCACCGCGCTGCGCACCATGGCCACCTCGCGGTCGCAACTCTCGCGCCAGGTCGTCTCGCCGGGCTTGGGGAAATAGCTGGGGCGATACCAAAGCCCCGCCTCGACCATCGGCGCGCCACGGTCGCGGCTGGCCTGATCCGAGGTCAGAAAGCGCTGGGGCGCAAAGCCCATGCCGCGCCCGCCAGCCCCCAGCGCGGCAACGGAAACCGGCACATAGGGCGGGCGGAAGGTGGTGATCCCGGTCTCCGGGATCGCCCGGCCCGTGGCATCGGCCAGAACCGCCAGCGCGCCCACGTTCGAGTTCTTGCCCTGATCCGGCGCCATGCCTTGGGTGGTATAGCGCTTCATGTGCTCGACCGAAGTGTAGCCCTCCTGTGCGGCCAGGTTCACATCCTTGGTCGTCACGTCATTGGCAAAATCCAGCCAGGCCCGGCCCTTGCCCTCTACCGCCCAGAGCGGCTCGATCGCATAGGGCAGCCCCCCGGCCCGGGGCAGCGCCAGCTTGACCGGCGCCATGCCTAGATCGGCCAGGGACGCCTCGGCCGCCGCATGGCCGGCGGCGAGACAGCCGTGGGTGGTGAAGGTGCCATTGGACGCGCCCGCCGCCACAAGGCCCGGCACGGCGCCTGCCATGGGCACAAAGGCCGCGATCTCATCCGACCAGCGCGGGCGGCCGCCCATGTGGCAGGTCAGATGCAGCGTCGGGTTCCAGCCGCCCGACATGGCCAGACAGTCGGTCTCCAGCTTGAACTCACCGCCGACATGCCGCCCCTCGATCAGGCGCAGGCCATGGCGGCCGGCGGTGTCGGTGATGCGGGCGCCCAGATAGACGGGGCAATCCTCGACCGCGCTGGCAGTCGTGCGGCTGTCCAGAATGGCCGCCACCTGCACCCCCGCCGCCATCAGATCGCGCGCCACGGAACGCGCGCCGTCATTGTTGGCAAAAAGCGTAACCCGCTTGCCCGGCGCCACACCATAGCGGTTGAGATAGGTCTGAACCGCGCCCGCCATCATGATGCCGGGCCGGTCGTTCATCGCAAAGGCGATGGGACGCTCCAACGCGCCCGAGGCCAGAATGGCCCGGCGCGCGGTGATCCGCCAGAACGCCTCGCGCGGCAGGTCAGGGCGGGCGGGACGGTGCAGGCCGACCCGTTCAAGCGCGCCATAGACACCGCCGTCATAGGCGCCAGTCACCGTAGTGCGCGGCATCAGGCGGACATTGGGCAGGCTGGACAGCTCGGCCAGAACGGCCGCCACCCAGTCGACGCCGGGCTGGCCATCAACCGTCTCGGAATTGGACAACAGCCGCCCGCCCATGCGCGCGTCCTCATCGGCCAGAATGACATCCGCCCCGGCCCGCGCCGCGGTGAGTGCGGCCATCAGGCCCGTCGGCCCCGCCCCGATCACCAGAAGATCGCAAAACGCAAAGGCCTTTTCGTAGTGCCCCTCATCATGCTTGCCCGACAGGCTACCCAGCCCCGCCGCGCGGCGGATCACCGGCTCATAAAGCTTTTCCCAAAAGGCGCGCGGCCACATGAAGGTCTTGTAATAGAACCCCGCCGACAGGAAGGGCGACAGAAGGTCGTTCACCGCCAGCAAGTCCCAGCGGAGCGAGCCCATCCGGTTCTGGCTGCGCGTCACCAACCCCTCGAACACCTCCTGCACGGTGGCGCGCACGTTCGGGGTCTGGTTGGTGGCGCCCATCACCTCGATCAGCGCGTTCGGCTCTTCGGACCCTGCGGTCAACACCCCACGCGGCCGGTGGTATTTGAAGCTGCGCCCGACAGTGCTGACGCCCGCAGCCAGAAGCGCCGAGGCAACCGTTTCGCCCCTAAAGCCGGAATAGGTCTTGCCATCAAAGCTGAAGGATACCGGCTTGTCCCGATCAATCAGCCCCTTGCCCGCGATCCTCATTTCGCACCGCCTTTCCGCGCCGCCACCAGTTCGGCACCATAAACCTCGTGCGTCACGGTATTGCGGTGCACCCGCAACCACTGGGCGCAGCCGGTTTCGTGATACCACAGGTCGTGGGTCTCACCCGCCGGGTTGGTGCGAAGATGCAGATGGTCATCCCAGGGTCCGATCCCCGCCTCGGGGGCCGGGCGGTTCAGATAGTCATCCGACCCATAGTAGTAAAACTCGCGCCGGTCGCGCAGGCCGCAAAGGGGACAGGGGATACGCATCGATCAAGCTCCTGAAACGGCAGGGAAAAGGGGCGCTGCCCCTCGGCGCGTTCGCGCCTCACCCCGGAGTATTTTTGCCAAGAGGAAGCACGCTTCCGTCTTCCTCTTGGCAAAAATACTCCCGCCGGAGGCATCCGACGGTGCCGTCGCGCGGCCAGAGGTCAAATGGTCTCCTCCCCTCCCCTTTGTGGGGAGGGGCCAGGGGTGGGGTGCGAATTGAACGGCGTAGTGCATCATGACCGCTCAGTGCAGGTTGTGCTGGCTGCCGGTGCCTTCCTCGTCAATGACGTGGCCGGTCCGGAAGCGGTCAAGGCGGAAGCGGCGGGCGACGTCGTGGGGCTGATCGGTCGCCATCAGATGCGCCATGCACCAGCCGCTTGCAGGGGTGGCCTTGAACCCGCCGTAGTTCCAGCCAGCGTCGAGATAAAGGCCCTCGACCGGGGTCGTGTCGATGATGGGAGAACCGTCGGGCGTCATGTCCATGATGCCGCCCCAGCCGCGCAGGATCTTGGACCGGCCGATCATCGGCATCAGGGTCATCGCGGCCTCCATGACATGTTCCAGCATCGGCAGGTTGCCGCGCGCGGCGTAGGAGGCGTAGAAATCAAGGTCGCCGCCAAAGACAAGGCCGCCCTTGTCGGACTGGCTTATGTAGAAGTGCCCCATCCCGAAGGAGATCACGCTGTCGATCACCGGCTTTAGCCCTTCGGTGACAAAGGCCTGCAGGATGTGGCTTTCAATGGGCAGACGCATGCCCGCCATGGCCGCGACCTGCCCCGAGCGGCCCGCCGCCACCATGCCGACCTTCTTGGCCCGGATCGGCCCGCGCGTGGTCTGCACGCCGGTCACGCGGCCGTTCTGGATGTCGATCCCCGTCACTTCGCAGTTCTGGATGAGGTCCACCCCCAGCCGGTCGGCCCCGCGGGCATAGCCCCAGGCCACCGCATCGTGGCGCGCGGTGCCTGCGCGCCATTGCATCAGCCCGCCATAGATCGGGAAGCGGGTTTGCTCGAAGTCGAGATATGGCGCGAAATCACGGACCTGTTCGGTGGTCCACAGCTCTGCATCATCGCCCTGGTTCACGATCGCATTGCCGCGCCGGGCGAGCGCGTCGCGCTGGCCATCGGAATGGCACAGGATCAGCTGGCCGCGCTGGGAGTGCATGACGTTGTAGTTCAGCTCGGCCTCAAGCCCCTCCCAGAGTTTCAGCGAATGGCTGTAGAATTCCGAGTTGCCGGGCAAAAAGTAGTTGGCGCGCACGATGGTGGTGTTGCGGCCCACGTTGCCGCCACCAAGATAGCCCTTTTCCAGAACCGCGATGTTGCGCATCCCATGGTTCTTGGCAAGGTAATAGGCCGT
>JALQYS010000364.1 GCA_023254015.1 Paracoccaceae bacterium | reverse complement strand
CGGCAGGCCGCGGCAAGGCCGACCGTCCAACCCCCGTTCACGCCCGCGCGCTGGCCCTTGGACTGCCCGTCAATCATCCGGTTTCGCTGCGCAGCGAAGATGCAGCGAAAACCTTTGCCAGCCATGGCGCTGATGTTGCCGTCGTGGTTGCCTATGGCCTGATCTTGCCGCAGGCGATCCTTGATGCGCCGCGCCTTGGATGCCTGAATATCCATGCCTCGCTTTTGCCGCGCTGGCGCGGTGCCGCGCCCATTCACCGCGCGATCATGGCGGGCGATGCCGAAACCGGCGTCTGCATCATGCAGATGGAGGCGGGGCTGGACACTGGCCCGGTGCTCTTGCGCGAGGCGACCGCCATCGGTGCCGAAGAAACCACCGCCGACCTGCATGACCGCCTGTCGGCCATGGGCGCGCGGCTGATCGTGCAGGCCCTTGCCGCCCTGCCGTTGCCCGCGCAACCGCAACCCGAGGTCGGCGTGACCTATGCCGCAAAGATCGACAAGGCCGAAGCCCGCGTCGACTGGACCCGCCCCGCGGTAGAGGTGGACCGCCAGATCCGCGGCCTGTCCCCGTTCCCCGGCGCCTGGTGCGACATCGCGGGCGAGCGGGTGAAGCTGCTCCGCTCGCGCCTTGCGTCGGGGCAGGGCGCCCCCGGTCAGGTGCTGGGCGGCCTGACCATCGCCTGTGGTGACGGCGCGGTCGAAATCACCCTCGCCCAGCGCGAAGGCAAGAAACCGATGACGGCGCAAGATTTCCTGCGCGGCTTCGTTCTGCCGTCAAACCTCTGATCCGCCCTTTAACTGCGCCGCCCGCATCGCCATATTGTAAAGACAGGGCAGGAGGGCGCCATGGGAATCGTGCTGCTTATCGTCGTAGGCATCGCCGCGGGCTTTCTCGCCACCCGGTTCATGGGCCTTGACACGGATGTTCCGACCACCATCGCCATCGGCGTGGCGGGCGCTTTGGTCGGCGGCTTCGCTCTGCGGGCGGTTATCATGGTGTCGGGCTGGATGGCGGGGTTTGTCGGCGCGGTGCTGGGCGCCATGGTCCTGATCTGGTTGTGGAAAACCTACGGTCGTTAGCCAATCGCCTTCAGCATGTCGGCCAGGCGAAAGCTTTTTCCGCCCGCCGCTTCCCAGATCTGCCGCCCCTGCCAGGCCGCAAAGATCAGCGCCGCCGCCTCGCGCCCCTTGCTGCCGCCGCCCTTGCGCATGGCCAGTGCCGCCTCGACCTTGGCCCGCCAGTCTTGTGCCGCTTGAACGACTTCCGGATCGCGCAGCGAAAGGGCCAGGACCGCTGGACTGGGACAAGGCAGCCGCTTGAGCAGCGCCTGCGCCCCCTTGGAGGAAAGCACCGCATCCGCCTCGCTTTCGGCAACGGCGAACTGCAGGCGCGACCACTCTGCCAGCAGCGCCGCCCGGATCATTGCGTCAACGCTGCCAAATCTTTGCGCCAGCGTTGCCGGGGCCAGGCCACAGCGTTGCGACAGGGCGCCAAAGGACAACGCCTTTTCTCCGGATTCAGCCAAAAGGGCCAGAAGATGGGCGTGAATATCCTGATCCGAAATGCTTTTCTGTCGTGCCATGGCTAATTTGTGAATGGATATTCAGATAATTCAAGAACATTCAGTCGCCTTCTGGCGCAGCAGGCTCGGCCAGTGTGGAGATCTGGTCAATCCGCCGCACGCCGGCCCGCTTTTCCAGCATCTTCTTGGCCTGTCGTGCCAGCCCCACCTCGCGCAGGATTTCCCATTTCCGATAGTGCACGGTATAGATTTCACATCCTTCCGGAAGAGGTTCTCCCCTCAGGCTGCCGCCAAGGATGTAATGCTGCTCCTCGGGCAGGATGTTCCACTGCAGCCCGGCCTTCTGGATTGCCAGGGGCAGGCTGATCTGGTCAAGATAGGGTCGCCTGCCCGGAATTTCTTCATTCCGGTCAATAGTCTGGGCGATTTCCATCCAGACCTCGGGGAAGGTATTGCCATCCGCATTCCGGTGCTTTTCGGGAAAGCTGAACAGCCCGGACGAAAAATAGGGAATCCGCTCGCGGTCGCCTTTTTGCCGCATCAGCTTGATCCGTTCGTCGGGCAGGGGCATGCCGCAGGTGTCATAGATCAGGTTCCAGGTCTTGCCGGTCCCCCAGACCATCGACGCCGCCGGCGTCAGCGACACGTGGCCTTCCTTGATGATGTTTTCCACCTTGTTCGGGCGCAGGCACAGCACGTCACTATCGAAGAAGGCCGAAAACTCGGTCTCGCGCGGCTCCAGCGCGGCGAGAATCTTGTTTCCATGCGGATAGGCCGGATCGAAGCGCCCCTCTACCTTGAACGGCCGCACCTCGCAGTCCAGATTCGCCAGAACCGCAATCACGTCCTTTGACACGTTGCCGATGCTGCTGTCGGGGCAGTAGCCCACAAGGTCCACCGTCTTGCCGAATTGCTGGCGCAACGACGCTGCCAGATAGCAGGCCATCTGTTCGTATTTCGGCGGCTCGACAATGAAAAAAACGGTCAGACGCGGGGACATGGGATACTTGCTGCTCGGACAAAGGATTTTGGGCACTATGGCCCAGCCTTTGGCCCCTGTCACCACATGACAGGTGCGGCGGCCGGAATTTGTCGCCAAATCGGCAACAGTGTGGGCCTCAGCTCGCGCTCTGATAGAGGGAACCCGCCGGGAAGTCTCTTGTCGCCGTGGGGTTTGTTACCCTATCCTGCGCCAAGAACAAAAAGCCAAAAGGAATTGGCTTTCGATGAGGCGAATGTGAGCAAGACCGCAACTTTCACGGCTGCGGAAGTGGCCGATGACCGCCCGCGCGGGGCGGGCGCGCTTTGGGGCACGGTGCCCTTCGGCTTGAAACGCCATGTCAGCCCGCATGGACAGGTGACCGCGGTTTCGATGATGAAGGACGAAGGCCCCTTTGTGATTGAATGGGTCGCGCATCACCTTGCCATCGGCTTCACCGATCTGGTGGTTTATACGAACGATTGTTCCGATGGCACCGACGACATGCTGATCCGGCTGGAGGAACTGGGCCTCTGCCATCACCGCCGCAACGTCATTCCCGAAGGCATTCGGCCCCAGCCCTCGGCGCTGAATTATGCGCAGGACGAACCTGTGGTCGGGCAGTCCGACTGGGTGATGGTTTTTGACGCCGATGAATTCCTGTCGATCAAATACGGCAACGGCACGCTGGATGATCTGATCTCTGCGGCTGTGGCGCAGAACGCCAATGGCATCGTGGTGACCTGGCGAATTTTCGGTTCGGGCGGGGTGGTCGATTGGAACCGCGCGCCGGTCACCGAACAATATCTGCTGGCCGCGCCGCAGACCTGGAACAAGGGGTGGGGCGTCAAGACGCTGTTCAAGTTCGACCCCGATTTTTGGAAGTTGGGCATCCACCGGCCCAAGATGAAAACCCGCCACATCAAGACCGAATTTCCGGATCAGGTCAAATGGCTGAACGGCTCGGGTCGCGAGATGGAGGACTACTTCAAGTTCCGCGGCTGGCGGTCCATCACCCGGACGGTGGGCTATGACTGGGTTCAGCTGAACCATTATGCCGTGAAGTCTGTCGATAGCTATGCCATTCGCAAGATGCGTGGCAACGTCAATAACAAGGCGGACAAATATAACAGCGATTACTGGAGCTTGCAGGACAGAAACGAAGTGCGAGACGACACGATGCTGCGCTATACGCAGGCGCGCAATCGCATTATCGACCAGCTTCTGGAAGACCCCGTGCTGCACCGCCTGCACCACGCCGCCGTTGCCCGTGCCGAAAATCGTCTGGCCGAGTTGAAGCAGACCGAGGCCTATCACAAGCTGGTGGCCGATCTTGCCGCGGCCTCTGCCGTGCCGATTTCGCAGATCGTGGCCAAGCCGCCGCAAGCCCGCGACAAGGAAAAGATCGCGGCATTGATGTCGGATGTGGAAAAGCAGCGCGGCGCCAAGGCCAAGGCCGAGCGCAAGGCCGCCCCCAAGGAGCCGCCGGCGGAAGCGGTGCCGATGGGGTCCTATAACCCCGGTCCGATCCGTCTGGACAGCGATCTTCAGGCCGAGGTTTACCCAAATCACAGCATGAAGCTGCCGCTTGATCCAAGGGTGTTCGCCGATCATGTCCTGCCGCTGATTCAGGTTGGGAAATTTGAACGCGGTCTGGCGCGCAAGATGCCGTCAGTCCTGCAGAAACAGGCGCGCGCGCTGGAGATCGGCTCTGCCGTCGGGTTTCTGGCCGGACATTGCGCGAACATACGAACGGATATTCACGTGATGCTGCACGAAGATGATCCGGGCCTTCGTCAGATGATGCAGGTGGTTTGCGCCCTGTCGCATCGCGCCTTCAATGATCGCTTTGTTCTGGCCGATCGCCCTCTGGCAGATCCCGTGTCCGACACGCTGGCCCTGATCGCTGCCAGCCAGCCGACCAGCCTGATGCTGGCCGATACCCGTCTCTCGCCCGAGGTGCTGTCGCAGGTCTTTGCCGCGCTGCCCGCCCCGCCCCCTGCGCAGGTTTTCCTTTACGGCCGGCTGATCGAAACGTGGTTTTCCCACATCGACGAGGTGTCAGACCTGTTGCAGGCCCATGGCTACAAGCCCGACTACAGTTTTGACCCCGCCATCTGCCGCGGGTTCAGCCTGTCCGAAGACCCCGGCACGCCGCCGGATTGACCAACTGGAGTTGCTGTCGCGCCTGCGGCAGTGTTGAAAAAAACGAAACATTATGAGGCCCGAGTATCATGTCCACCCCCGTCCGTCGCCCTGTTGCCTCGCTGTGGATTGGTGAGAAACTTCACTATCTGAACCAGATTTGCCTGCTGTCCCATGTGCGGCAGGGGCATCCGACCACACTTTATTGCACTGACAAGGTGTCGAACGTGCCGGAAGGTGTGATTGTCAAACCGGCGACCGACATCATGTCGATCGACATGGACATCGTGCGGCAAACCTCGGAGTCCTTTCTGTCCAACGTCTTTCGCTACAAGATGATTCAAAAGACCGATGCCGTCTGGATCGACTGCGACGCCTATTGCCACAAACCCTTCCCCGACGAGATGACCCACATCTATGCCGGGCACGGTTTCCGCGGGGCGCTGAATTGCGGCGTGGTCTATATTCCGCAGAAGGGCGAGTTGATGGACCGCCTGCTGGACTATTATGACAACCTGCCCGAGGCCCCGGCCTGGTTCAACAAGCAGCAGCGCAAGCGGATCGAAAAGCAGGACAAGTCACTGCCGCAGGCCGTGCGCATCTACAACGCCGAACGCACCGCCTTTGGCCCGCAGGCCTTTACCTGGTTTGCGCAGCAGACCGGCGATTATGATCGGGCGCTTGGCCATGATGTGCTTTATCCGGTGCCGTTCCAGTTGAACGACGTGTTCTATGACCCGCATTGCAACGTCGAAGGGCATTTCACCGATGCCACGCTGTCGGTGCACCTTTACACAAATGGCACGCGGCCCTGGTGGCGCAAGAACCCGCCGTTGCCCGGCTCTTACGCTGACCGGATGTGCAAGGTGGAAGATGTCGATCCGGCAGGGGCGCTGGAGGAATGAGCGGCGAAGTGGAGGACCTGCCCGAGGAAGTCTTGGGCAAGCGGGGCAAGAAGGACAAGAAATCCAGACCCTTGCCTTCCACTCCCGAGGACATCGAAGCGCTGATCCGGCGCCAGAAGCGCAATCTGCGCAAGGCTTGGGCTGAGGGATATCTGACCGCCATCACCGCCATGTTGCGGCCCGGTGATCTGGCGGTGGATTGTGGGGCGAACATGGGCGTTGTCACCGAACGGCTTGCATCCACCGGTGCTGACGTGGTCGCGTTTGAGCCCGATCCCTTTGCCTTTGCGACGCTTGAACAAAAGTTCGCAAACAGCCCCAATGTGACGCTGATCAATGCGGCGGTTGGTGTCGGTTCGGGCACAGTCCGCTTGATGCGGGCCGACAACTTTGGAGAGAATCCCGAAGGGGCCTCGGTCAAGTCCACCATTCTGGATGGCGGGCGGCGGATCGATGCCGAAAACGCTGTCGAAGTGCCGCTGATCGACTTTCCGTCATGGGTGGCAGATCAGGTCAGGGGCCGCAGCGAGATCGCCTTTGTCAAGATGGACATCGAGGGCGCCGAGCTGGACATTCTGGAAAAGATGCACGCCGACCAGATGTTCACAAACCTGCGCTGCCTTGTGGCCGAAACCCATGAGCGCAAGTTCAAGGAGTTGCGCGACCGTTACAAGGCATTGCGCGACGCGGTGGCCGAAAACTATGCGCCGGGCAAGGTGAACCTCGACTGGATCTGACCGCGGCGGTCAGATCCGGAAGATCGGTTGGAGAAGGCGCGGCACCAGCCCCATGAAGCGCAGCGGCGCGTCGGTTGCGGCAAGGCAGATGCAATCCGCGCCTGCCTCGGCCACCGGCGTATGCTCATCCTCTTCGGTGGCGATTTCCACATCGCCGGGGCCGAAATGTGCCTTGTCGTCGCGGAAGGCGCCCTGCAAGACCAGCGTCAACTCCATGCCGCGGTGGCCGTGATCCGGCACGCCCTGACCGGCAGGGATGTAGAGAAGCCGTGCCGAGGCTGCCCGCGACGTTGGCAGGATCGCCTGTCGAACGCCCATCCCCAAGGGCTTCCACCGCACCTTCTCCAGATCGCCGCCGATATAATCGGCCAAAGGTGCGGGGAACAATCCGGTTCGCGCAGCGCGCCGGGCGGCCTTTACGGGCGTTGCCAGGCGGGCAAGACAGGCATCCAGACTGGCCTCAGACATCGAGGCCGTCTCGCTTTCCAGAACGGCGCCACCGACTGCCTCGAACGCCTCAAGCCGGGCACGACACTCGTCACAGAGCGACACATGGGTCGCGACCACAAGCGAAAAGGCTTCGGGCAGGGTGCCGGCCGCGTAGCCCATCAAGAGCGGGTCAGAGAGGTGGTGTTTGATCGTCATGTCGTCAGCTCATCTTGCTGCGGAGGCGTTCCAGCGCCAGCCGAATTCGTGATTTGATTGTTCCCAGGGGCAGCCCGGTTTCCTGCGCCAGCTCGCTATGTGACAGGTCGCCGTAAAAAGCGCGGGCCACCAGCGTGCGTTGCGCCTCAGGCAGGGTTTCCAGCGCTGCCTTCAACCGCGCGGTTTCCTGTGCGGCCTCATAGATATCGGCCTGATCGGGTTCTTCCCCATCGCCGCCCCAATCCAGCGCCTCGGGCTCCGGGCGGCGGTCGCGCCGGGCAAGGTCGATCCGGCGGTTTCGGGCAATCGTGAACACCCAAGTCGCAACACTGGCGCGCGACGGATCAAAAAGATGCGCCTTCTGCCAGACCGTCGCCAGCACGTCCTGCGCGCAATCCTCGGCCAAGGCGGCCTCGGTGCCCGATTTCATCAGAAAAGCCTTCACGCGTGGCGCGAAATGCCGGAACAGCGCCGCAAAGGCCGCCTTGTCCTGCCGGTCCCGCACGGCGACCATCAGGCCCGCCCAATCCGTTTCGTCCGTCGCTGCCAATCGCCTGTCCTGACCTGCCCGTTCCGGCGCAGCATAGGCCCTTGCCCGCGCAGGCGCACCGGGATTTTGCAACGTAAGGGCTTGGCTCATCATCATGGGCAGATTACGCGGGGCCAAGGGAACTGGATCACAGGAATTCTGATCCAATTGCAGATGGCGGGCGTAACCCATCGAAACACCGTGCAAAAGGGACAGTCATGCCGTTTGAGACCTTCGGACAGCCGCCGCGCCGCATTGCCATTGTCGGCGCAGGGATCTCGGGGATGGCTGCGGCCTATCTGCTGGCGGGCACCCATGCCGTCACCCTGTTCGAAGCGGCCCCCCGATTGGGCGGCCATGCCCGCACCATCATCGCGGGCAAGCGCGGCGATCAGCCCGTCGACACCGGATTTATCGTGTTCAACAAGGTGAACTACCCGCACCTTCTGGCGATGTTCGAAAAGCTGGATGTGCCGGTCGTCCCCAGCGACATGGGCTTTGGCGCCTCGTTCGGCGGGGGGCGGCTGGAATATGCCCTGCGCAACCTGAACGCCCTGTTTGCCCAAAGGCGCAACGCGCTGTCGCCGCGCTTTTTGCGGATGATCCGCGACATCCTTCATTTCAACGCCCATGCCGAGGCGGCTGCGATGGGCACGCAACTGACCATTGGCGGGCTGCTGGAGAAACTCGGCACCTCTGACGCCTTCCGGGACCATTACATCACCCCGATTTCCGGTGCGATCTGGTCCACGCCCGTTGACGGCATCCTCGACTTTCCTGCCGAGGCGATGATCCGTTTCTTCAAGAACCACGCGCTGTTGCAGAACTCTGGCCAGCATCAGTGGTATACGGTCAAGGGCGGCTCGGTCGAATATGTCCGCCGGCTGGAGGCGCAGATCCTGCGTCAGGGCGCCGAAATCCGCACCAACACCCCGGTTGCTGCCATCCGGCGCGAGGCAAATGGCGTCATGCTGCGCGCCCAAGGGGGCGAGTGGGAGCTTTACGACGATGTGATCCTCGCCTCCCATTCCGATGACACGCTGGCGATGCTCAGCGATGCTACACCACAGGAGCGCGCGGCGCTTTCGGCCGTGCGCTATCAGCCGAATGACGCCATCCTGCACGCTGACCACAGCGTCATGCCCCGCAGCCGCCGCGCCTGGGCCTCGTGGGTTTATGTCGAGCCGAACGGGCCGAAGCCGGACCGCATCGCACTGACCTACTGGATGAACAGCCTGCAGCCGATCCCGCAGGATGACCCGCTGTTTGTGACGTTGAACCCCACGCAGCCCATCCGGCAGGAGCTGATCCATGACCAGACCACCTTCCGCCATCCGGTATTCGACCATGCCGCCCTTGCCGCGCAAGAGACGATCCGCGGCATGAACGGCGCGCGCAACACCTGGTTCTGCGGGGCCTGGATGAAAAACGGCTTCCACGAGGACGGCTTTGCCAGTGCGGTGGATGTGGCGCAGGCCATGGCCGCCCGCGTGGCGCTGAAAGTGGCGGCATGAGCGGGGTCGACCATATCGCCGGCCAGACCTTTCATGGCCGCAGGGGAACGGTGCAGAACCGGTTCCGCTATTCGGTCGATTATGTGCTTCTGACGCCCGATGCCGCCAAGGGCCCGGCATTGTTTTCCCGCAATCGGGCCAATCTGGCGGCAATTCGCGATGCAGACCACGGCGGCGCGCCCGGTCAGGGCACAGGCACCGCCTGGGTGCGACAGGTTTTGGCCAGCCACGGCCTGCCTTCCCCCGCGCGGATCGACCTTCTGGCCCAGCCGCGCCTTCTGGGGCATGTGTTCAACCCTGTGTCCTTCTGGCTGTGCCATGATGACAAGGGCGCGCTGCGCGTGGTGATTGCCGAGGTGACGAATACCTTTGGCGACCGCCATTCCTACCTTGTTCACCGCGACGACCGCGCGCCCATCACCGCCGAAGATCACCTGACCGCGCAAAAGATCTTCCACGTCTCGCCGTTCCAGCCGGTCGAGGGCGGCTATCGCTTTCGGTTCGACATCCGGACCGACCGCATTGGCATCTGGATCGACTTTTCCGCAGGCGAAAACGGCGTCATCGCAACGCTGACCGGCCCGCGCAAACCGCTGACCAACCGCGCCATCCTTTGGGCCTGCCTGCGCCGCCCCTTTGGGTCGCGCCGGGTGCTGGCGCTGATCCATTGGCAGGCGCTGAAATTGTGGTGGAAGGGCGTCGCCTATCGCCCCCGTCCCGAACCGCCGGTCGAAGAGGTCAGCCGATGAGCTTTGCTGGCCAGCGTTGGTGGCTTGTCGGCGCGACCGAGGGGCTGGGGCTGGCGCTGGCGCAGGCCATGAAGGCCGAGGGTGCGGAGCTTGTGATTTCCGCCCGCGATGCCGGCCGCCTCGCCACCGTCTGCGCCGAGTTGAAGGCCACAGCCCTGCCCATGGACATGGCCAATCAGCCCTCGGTTGATGCCGCCGCGGCCCAGCTTGGCCCGGTGGATGGCGTGGTGATCCTTGCCGCCGTCTATTGGCCGATGGCCGCCCAAGCCATCGACCCGTCCCGCCTTGCCGCGATGTGTGACGTGAACCTGACCGGCACCGCCCGCGTGGTGGCCGCCGTCCTGCCCGGCATGGTCACGCGGGGCAGGGGGCTTCTGGTGCTGACCGGCTCGCTGGCAGGCTATCGCGGTCTGCCCGGTGCGGTGGGCTATGCCGCCTCAAAGGCCGGGGTGATGGTGCTGGCCGAAAGCCTGCATGCCGATTTGCGCGGCAGCGGGGTGCGTGTGCAGCTTGCCAACCCGGGCTTTATCGCCACGCGCCTGACCGCGCAGAACCGCTTTTCGATGCCCTTCCTAATGACGCCACAAAAGGCCGCTGGCCATATGCTGCGCCTGATGCGGTCCCGCCGGTTCAAATCCAGCTTCCCCGCGCCGTTTTCCTGGCTGTTCCGCTATGGGCAGGCGCTGCCGGACTGGATCTGGTATCGCCTCTTCCCCCAAGCCGGGGAGTAAGCCGCGGCAGAGGGCAAGATTGCCGTCCCTTCGGTGACCTGCGGTCAGCCGCGTTCCAGCGCTGCCATGAAGAACCCGTCCATTCCGCCCTTGTCCGCCCAGTAATCGGGCCGCAACCGCAAGGCCCCCGCCGCTGTGATCCACGCCGGATCAATGCCCGACGCAGTGGGGCGGACCAGCCGCAGGCCCGGATGCCGGACCTGCGCCGCCTGCACCTGCGCCTCACCCTCTTCTGGCAAGAGCGAGCAGGTGCAATAGACGATCCGCCCCCCCGGCCTCAGCCAGCCCAGGGCGCGGTCCAGCAGTTGGGCCTGCAAGGCAATCAGCCCGGCGATTTCCGAACCATCCTTCAAGAAAGGCAAGTCGGGGTGGCGGCGGATCGTGCCCGTGGCCGAACAGGGCGCATCCAGCAGGATCGCATCAAAGGCACCCTCCGGCGCCCAATTCAGCGCATCTGCCACCACGCATTCGGCGGAAAGCCCTGTTCTTGCAAGGTTTTCTTGAACCCGCGCCATCCGCGCACCCGAGATGTCCAGCGCCGTGACCTGCGCGCCCGCCGCCGCCAGTTGCAGCGTCTTTCCCCCCGGTGCGGCGCAAAGATCCAGCACGCGCAGCCCCTTCGCATCGCCCAGCATCGGCACGGCCAGCGCGGCGGCAGCATCCTGCACCCACCATCCCCCGGCCTCGAACCCCGCCAGCGCCGAGACCTGCCCCCGATCCGCCAGACGGAGGCTGCCGGTTGGCAACATCTCTCCGTCGGGCGCTTCGGCACCCGGCCGAACCGTCAGGTCCAGGGGCGGCGCATCAGCTTGAACCCCCTCCATCGCCGCCACCGCCTCGCGGCCATAGGCATGGACCAAGGGTTGCCGCAACCAGCGCGGCATCTTCTGCACCGGGGCCAGGGGCGCCCCTTCGGGCACCTGCCGCAAGACGGCGTTGACCAGCCCGGCCAGATGCCCCGTCTTGCGCCCGGCCCGGGTCAGCCCGACCGCCTCGTTCACCACGCCATGGGCGGCCGCTCCACCCGATAGCTCCACCACCGCAAGCCGCAAGATGTTCAGAACTGCCAAAGGCGGCGCCTTTCGCAGCAGGGGTTTGAGAACCCTGTCCGCAGGTTCCACCGCCCGCAGGACGGCCAGCGCCAGCCTTTGCGCCCGGGCCTTTTCGGCAGGGCCAAGCCCGGCAAAGCCCGGCACATCCAGCGCCTGCGCCATCAGCCGGCCCTCGCCCAGAACGGCATTCAACAGCGCCACCGCCCCCGCCCGCGCCGTCCCGTTTTTGCCCTGCGTCATCCCTGATCCTTGCCTCGGCCCCATGGGGCGCCCTATATCACCGGAACCGTCCAAAGGGATAGACCATGTCCGAACCATCCGATCTTCCCCCCGCCGCCCAACGCGCCTTGGCCGAGGCCGAGGCCCGCCGCAAGGCCGCCAAGCCCGCCGATTTGCCGCCGGAACTGGGCGGCCGCGACGGGCCGGAACCCGTGCGCTATGGCGATTGGGAGAAAAAGGGGCTGGCGGTCGATTTCTGACCGCTACCGCAGCCGGAACGAGGCGCTGTCGCCAGCCCCCTTGTCGACGGTAAAGCGCAACGTATCGTCGCGCACCTCGACCAGCTGGCAATTCCATGGAATCGCCATGCCTTCCCAATCCATCTCGCGGCAGAAATAGCCATTCTGCCAAATCCACTTGCCGGTGATCTGCCAGCCCAGCGCCTTGCCGCGGATCGTGCCATCGGGTGTCAGCTGCAGGGTCAGGTTGTAAAGGCCGATCCGCAGGTCGCGGCCTTCGATCAGGTCAAGGAAATGGTCCTTGTCATGGACGGGCTGAAACCCATCCGCAAAGGCGGGGGTGGCCACAAGGGCCAAAAGGGCAAGCAAACGCATCGGACCTCCGGACAGAAGGCAAAACTACGCTTGATACGCTGCAAACCCGCTGCCGGATCAGCCTAAAGGCCCAAAACATCCATCATGTCATAGCGGCCCGGTTTCTGCCCCTGACCCCAAAGCGCGGCCTTCAGCGCGCCCCGGGCAAAGATGCTGCGATCGGTCGCCACATGGCGCAGGATGATCCGCTCGCCCTCGCCTGCGAACAGCACGTCATGCTCGCCCACGATGTCGCCCCCCCGGATTGCCGAAAAGCCGATCGTCCCCCGCGTCCGCGCCCCGGTGATCCCGTCACGGCCCGAGACTTTTGCCGTCTCGAACGCGACACCGCGCCCTTCGGCGGCGGCCTGCCCCAGCATCAGCGCCGTGCCCGACGGCGCATCCACCTTCATCCGGTGATGGGCCTCGATCACTTCGATGTCCCAATCGGCATCCAGCGCGGCGGCGACCTTTTTCGTCAGCTGTGTCAAGAGGTTGACGCCAAGGCTCATGTTGCCGGCCTGAATGACTACGGCATGTCGGGCGGCGGCCTCCAGCCGGGCGAAATGCTCGGGCTCCAGCCCCGTCGTGCCCACCACATGCACCGCGCGGGCCTGCGCGGCCAGCGCTGCAAACTCTACCGTCGCGGCGGGCGCGGTGAAATCAATCACTGCTTGTGCCTTGGCAAAGGCCTCCAGCGGGTCATCGGTGACCGTCACGCCAAGGGTGGCCCCGCCCATCGCCTCGCCGATGTCGCGGCCGAGCCAGGGGTTGCCGGCCCGTTCGACACAGCCCACCAGACGGGCCTTGCCGCTGGCCAGAACGGTTTTCACCAGCATCTGCCCCATCCGGCCCGAGGCCCCGGTGATGACGATTCCCGGCAGGTTTTCCATGGCGTCCCCCTTGTTCTGCAGCCCCTTTAGCGCCCTTCGGCCCATGCGAAAAGCCCGGCGTTGCGGGCCGGGATCCTGTTCGTCCCGATGTTCGATACCATGATCGTAAAGAACAGCCAGGTACGGCAGATGCAGGAAGTGTTCCAGGCAGCGATGAAGGCCAGGGGATTGGATAAAGTGCTGTTGCTGCGCTGAGAAAGCCGGCCGGTAAAATAAATATAAATGTCCCGTTCATGTCTGAGATCGATCATGAACGGGACATTTATATTTATACAGTAGGGTCTTTCTTATTTGATCCGATACTCCACGACGCGGTTGGCTACATGGATCGGACCATTGGTGCTGATGATCCCGCCGGTCAGGATCTCAGAAAAGCGCTGGGTGGTGTAGGTTACGGTTCCGGGATAATCATTTACCCGCATCTTTGAGAAACGGTCATTGACGACGCGCAGCGCGATGATGCTCTCCGGATTCAGGGGTTCGAAATTCTTGGGCATCAGGGTACCCAGTTCCTTGTTGTCGGGGGTGAGATCATCGAAGGAGTATTCTCCCTGCGCGATCAGGTAGAGGAAGTAGTTCTTCACAAAATCCTTCGGATAATCCGACCACTTGGTGCCCACTTTTCCAGCCACCAGATAACGACCAAAGAAGCAGTCGGGCTGCACACGGCCGCTCGCAAAGCGATAGATGGCATCGTTGTTCAGGAAAATGAATGTACGTCCGGAGCGGGTGTATTCCGCCGTATCGATGCCGGCATAGATGAGACCCTCGTACATGCGCTTGAAGATCGTATCCGGCTGGCGCATATAACTCCGTTCCTGCAGGAACTGCCATGCAGATTTATTGATGCGAGGATCCAGAACGCTGGTGACATGTTCTGTATTTTGCTGCAGTTCCAGGCCGAACATCTTCCGACATCCGGTTGCCGTGGATATCAACACGGCCAGCAAGACCAGCAGCGTCAGGGGAGATGGCTGTTGCATTCGTTTCATATTCATTT
>JALQYS010000329.1 GCA_023254015.1 Paracoccaceae bacterium | reverse complement strand
TTCACCCGCTCGGCCCCCTTGCGGTGCCCGACAAGGCGCGGCCAGCCGCGCTGGGTGGCCCAACGGCCATTGCCATCCATGATGATGGCGACATGTTCAGCCTTGCGGGGGCTCTTGCTGTCTGCGGCCACGTCCTGACTTTCCCTGTGCGCCCCGGAGAGGTCGGGGCAAATTTTCGTCGAAAATTTGAATCAGCTGGCGGCGGGCGCGCAACCGCGCACGGCCCGCGCCCGGTCCTTGTCAAATCTGCATGATCTCGGCCTGCTTGGCCTCAAGCGCCTTGTCCACGGCGGCGACATGCTTGTCGGTCAGCTCCTGCACCTCGTCGGACCACATCTTCTGGTCATCCTCGGACATGCCAGCGGCCTTGGCCTTCTTGATCTGGTCCATGCCGTCGCGCCGCACGTTGCGGATCGCCACCTTGGCGCTTTCGGCATATTGCGCGGCAACCTTGGCCAGCTCCTTGCGGCGCTGTTCGTTCAGTTCCGGAATCGGCAGGCGGATCAGCGGGCCGTCGGTGACCGGGTTGATGCCGATGCCGCTTTCGCGGATCGCCTTCTCCACCTTGCCGACCATCGCCTTGTCCCAGACGTTGATCACCACCATGCGCGGCTCGGGCACGTTGACGGTGCCCAGCTGGTTGATCGGGGTCATCTGGCCATAGGCGTCAACCTGGATCGGATCGACGATGGAGGCCGAGGCGCGGCCGGTGCGCAAGCTGGCAAATTCCTGCTTGAGCGCGTTCATCGCCCCGTCCATGCGGCGCTGGATACCATCCAGATCAATCTCGAGATCGTCTTGCGACATGTCTTCCTCATCTTTTCGGCAGGTGACCGTGGGCTGTCTATACCATCGGGGCCGACAAAAGGAATAGGGGGTGTCGCTGCGCCGGAAGGATCGGCGGCAGCTGCCGGTCCTCACGCCAAGTTGCGCCAAGGTGAGCGGCGGTCCGCGGCGTCAGGGTTGACCTTGGGGGCATTGGCGGGCATGGCAGGGCCATGGTGTATCTGGGCTGGATCCTTCGGCTGGCGCTTGTCGTCACGCTCTTGCCTTGGGGGGCGTATTCCGGTGCGGCGGCAAGGCCGGCGGCCGCTTCGGCGGTCGGGTTGTTGCAGGCCCTGAACGCCGCCCCATCCGGCGCAGCACCTGCCGTCATGGCCCAGACCGCGCCGACCGACCGGCTTGCACCCCCACCAAGGCGCTGCAAGACCGGTATCCTTGGACATCTCCGCTGTGCCCCGGATGCGGCCCTGTCTGGCAGCATGACCCTTGTCGCACCCACCCGTCAGCCGGAGACCGTGACGGCACAGCCCCGGCCCACGGGCGCGTCGCGGCGCGAGGCACCGCCGCACCGCCCGCCGCGCCTCGTGGCCATGACCGCCTGAAGAGATCTCCAGAACGGACCGGCCGCCGGGCGCTTGCCGCGGCCCGGTCTTCCTGCCCTGCCCCATTCCCTTTCGGAAAGGACATCCCATGCTGACCAGACGCAGCCTTTTGGCCGCGGGGGCCGCCGTTTCGCTTTCGGCCTGCCTGCCCGCGACGTCCCGCCACCAGTCTGCCTCGGCCGCCCCGCCGTCGCCGCCAATCCCTCCCCTGCCCGCCTTTTACGGCGCCCTCCCGGACGAGCCCTATCCGGTGCCCGCCGTGCCCGAGGGCGTGGTGCCGCAACGGCTGTGGCGTCAGCGGGTGGACAACCCCTTTCCCGACCTTGCCCCCGGCACGATCGTGGTCGACCCCGACGCGGGCCTGCTGCATCTGGTGGAAAGCCCGGCCAGCGCGATGCGCTATGGCGCGGGAACGGGGGCGCAGGCCTTTTCCTGGTCGGGCGATGCCCGGCTGCAGTTCACGCGCAAATGGCCGCGCTGGAAGGTGCCCGATGCGATGATCGCCCGTCGTCCCGAACTTGCCCCCTGGTCGGTGGCCAACGGCGGCATGGACCCGGGCCCGGGCAACCCCCTGGGCGCGCGGGCGCTTTATCTGTTCCAGAACGGAGAGGACACGCTTTACCGCATCCACGGCGCCTGCGAGCCCGAACATCTGGGCAAGGCGGTGTCGTCGGGCTGCATCCGGCTACTGGACCACGACATCATCGACCTGCACGACCGGGTGCGGCACGGCGCGACGGTGCGGGTCCTGCCCTCGCTCAAGCCGCCGGGGCTGGCCGCGCTTTACTGAACGGCGCCCCGACCGCCCGAAGCCCTGCCGCCCGAACCGGATCGGGCGGCAGGATCTTTGGTCAATCCTGCACGCGGGTATAGGTGCCCTGCCCCGACAGGATGCCGCGGAACCCGCCCGGTTCGTCCAGCGAAAAGACGATGATCGGCAGGTTGTTGTCACGCGCAAGCGCGATGGCGCTGGCATCCATCACGCCTAGGTGCTTTTGCAGCACCTCGTCATAGGTCACATGGTCATAGCGCTTGGCATGGGCGTGCTTCTTGGGGTCCATGTCATAGACGCCGTCCACCTTGGTGCCCTTGAAGATCGCCTCGCAGGCCATTTCGCTGGCGCGCAGGGTCGCTGCGGTGTCGGTGGTGAAATAGGGGTTGCCGGTGCCGGCGGCAAAGATGCAGACCCGCTTTTTCTCAAGGTGGCGCACGGCGCGGCGGCGGATGTAGGGCTCGCAGACCTGATCCATCGGAATGGCGCTGATAACGCGGGTGAAAACGCCCAGCTGCTCCAGCGCCGATTGCATGGCCAGCGCGTTCATCACCGTGGCCAGCATGCCCATATAGTCGGCGGTGGTCCGCTCCATCCCCTGGGCGCTGCCCGCCAGCCCGCGAAAGATGTTGCCGCCGCCGATGACCATGCAGACCTCGACCCCCATGTCGCGGACCGACTTCACCTCTTCGGCGATCCGCGCCACGGTCGGCGGGTGCAGGCCGTAGCCCTGATCGCCCATCAGCGCCTCGCCCGAGATTTTCAGCATGACGCGCGAGTATTTGGCGCCGGAAGTGGGGGCGATGTCGGACATGGGATTCCCTTGGGTTTGGGTGGTGCCTTGGATTGCGGCGCAAAATGTCGCAAAACTGAAACAGGTTCAACCAGAATGCGGCGGCACCGGCAGACAGAGCCCGGCCCCGTGGAGAATTCCGGCCAAGATGACATCCATTTCGGGGATTTCGCGCGAGGCGCCGGTGCTGATCGCCGGACCCACCGCCAGCGGCAAATCGGCGCTGTCGATGGAGATTGCCGCGCGCGACGGGCGGCTGATCGTCAATGCCGATGCCTTGCAGGTTTATGGCTGCTGGCGGGTGCTGACCGCGCGCCCCAGCCCCGAGGAGGAGGCCGCGTTGCCGCATGCGCTTTATGGCCATGTCGGCCGGGATGAGACCTATTCGACCGGCCGCTGGCTGCGCGAGGTGGTGCCGCTGCTGCAACGCCCGGTGGTGATCGTCGGGGGCACGGGGCTGAACTTTTCGGCCCTGACCGAGGGGCTGGCCGATATTCCGCCGATCCCGCCTGCGGTGCGGGCCGAGGCCGATGCGCGGGTGGCGGCCGAAGGCTTCGGCGGAATGCTGGCCGAACTGGACGCAGGCACGGCGGCGCGGATTGACCGGGCGAATGGCGCGCGCATCCAGCGCGCCTGGGAGGTCTTGCGCGCCACGGGCCGGGGGCTGGCGGAATGGCAGGCCGAAACCCCACCGCCCGCCCTGCCGCTGTCGCAGGCCGAAGCGCTGGTGCTGCGGCCCGCCGTCGACTGGCTCGACGCGCGAATCGCCCGGCGTTTTCACGCCATGATCGAGGCCGGCGCGCTGGAAGAGGCACGGGCGGCGCTGCCGGACTGGCGGGCCGAACGCCCCTCGTCCAAGGCGATCGGCGCGCCAGAGCTGATTGCACATCTGCAAGGAAAAACAAAGCTTTGCGAGGCAATCCAGACCGCCATCCTGCAAAGCCGCCGCTATGCCAAACGCCAGCGCACCTGGTTCCGGTCACGCATGGGCGACTGGCGCGAATTTCCCTGCAGCTAGGGCGGAATTCCGCCATCCACAGACTTGTCCACAACCTTTGGCCGCCGGCGGGGGATATGTCGGGATTTCTCTCTTTTTTTCCCTTGGGTCCGCGCGGATTGCCTGACAAATTGTTTGGAAATAACAAAAACGAGGTCAGGATGAGCGCCCCGATCGAAGCTTCGCAGATGCGCCTTGTGGCGCTGCCCCGTCTGGCCGCCGCCGGCCGCTGGCGGGTCGAGGCGATGCGCACCCTCAGCGAGCCCTGCCTTCTGTGGTTCACCAAGGGTCAGGGGCGGATCACCGTGGCCGGCGTGACGCGCGGCTATACCGCCCACAACGCCATCTTCATTCCCGCCGGCGTGATGCACGGCTTTGAGGTCGGCCCGCAAGTCTTTGGTACGGCAGTGTTTTTCGGCAAGGACAACACCATCACCCTGCCCGGACAGCCCCAGCACCTGCGTGTCCGCGAAGTGCATGCCCAGCAAGAGGTGAATGTCATCCTTGACATGATCCAGCGCGAGATGGATAGCGACACGCCCGCGCATGAACGCGCCACGCATCATTATCTGGGCCTCCTCGGAGTCTGGCTGGAGCGGCAGGCGGTCAAGGCCGGGCCGGACACCGCGCCCCCCGACGCCGCGCGCAAGCTGGTGGCGCGGTTTACCCAGTTGATGGAACGCGAGTTCCGCCAGGGCCTTGGCGTCGGCGAGATGGCCGAGCGGCTGGGCGTCACGCCCACGCATCTCACGCGCTGCTGCCGGGCCACCTGCGGCCGGTCGGCCATCGACCTCTTGCAAGACCGCCGCATCTTCGAAGCGCTGCGCCTCTTGTCGGAAACAACCACGCCGGTCGGCCAGATCGGCGAGAGCCTTGGCTTCCGCTCGGCCGCCTATTTCACGCGCGCCTTTCAGAACATGACCGGCGTGTCGCCGACGGCCTTTCGCAAGTCGCTGTGACCGGCGCGCGACGGCGCGGCAAGCCGCGCTGTTGCCTGGACGCAAGGCGCGGAACTCTCCCACGAGAATCGCCGGATTTTCCGCATTGACGGAAATCCCTCCATCAGCCCGGAAATTCCAGCACGCCCCTTGCGATGGTTCGGGGCAACGAAATCGTCGCGCAAATGTCGCGGATGAGCCATTCATTGTCGAATCTTGTCGTTGACGGATGGCCCGAAAAGGTGCCGAATGTGAGGGTGAGACCATCGCGGCGAAGGGGGCGTTGCCAAAGGCATCACGGCAGGATCGGCACGACAGAAGGCGACCTGCACGAAGGTACCATCGCTGCGTACCAGTTGGATCCTGGCCTGCCGGGGTCTGCATCAAGGCGAATGAAAACGCGCATGAAAACAGGGCAAAGCCTGCCAGGGAGACAAGCATGAAAGACACGTTTGACACCGATACGCTGCATCCGGGCGCGGTGATGTATGCCGCCGAGGTGCGGTCGGGCGAACTCAGCCGCCGCGAATTCCTCGTCCGCTCCACCGCGCTGGGCGTCTCGGCCGCCGCCGCCTATGGCCTTCTGGGCCTTGAGGCGCCGGCCACGGCGCAGGATGCCCCCGCCATGGGTGGCACGCTGCGCATGGCCATGGAAACCAAGGCGCAGAAAGACCCGCGCACCTGGGACTGGTC
>JALQYS010000306.1 GCA_023254015.1 Paracoccaceae bacterium | reverse complement strand
CCCAAGGGGCCTTGTCCAGCAGCGCGCGGATCACACCTGCCCCATGCTTGGCCGCGGCATCGAAGGGGTTGTCGATGGCCACATTCTTCGGGCCGTAGAATTGCGACAGGGCAACCGCGCGGATGCCGTGCAGCGCCGCCTCCATCGCCCCGCCGATGGTGCCGGAATAGAGCACATTCTCGCCCGCGTTGTTGCCCCGGTTCACGCCCGACAGCACCAGATCGGGCTTGGCATCCTTCATCACATGGTAAAGCCCCGCCAGCACGCAATCGGCCGGGCTGCCCTCGGCGGCAAAGCGGCGGGGGCCAAGTTCGGCGATCATCGTGGGATGGGTATAGCTGATGCAATGGGCCACGCCCGATTGCTCAAAGGCGGGGGCGACAGTCCAGACCTCTCCGTCCGGCCCGGCGATCTCGGTGGCGATGGCGTGCAGAACGGCCAGTCCGGGGGCGTTGATGCCGTCGTCGTTGGTGATGAGAATGCGCATGGGGAAGGGGCCTTTCATTGCGTCTTGGATAGACCAGCCTTTGGGGTGGGGCAAGCCTTGCCCGCAAGGGAATGTGGGAATGGCCGGATGCGTGGCAGAGGGGACGCAGGGCCGGCGGGCGAAAGCCCCTGGACGGGCCGGTGTTGTGCCGCAATGACGTGGGCCATGAACCCCGTCGCCACCGGGGCGGTTGCCCGCAACAAGACCCCGCGCGCCGATCACCGGTGACGTCACAGGCCGGCTCTCAGAACCGTGGATGGCTTTCGGCGCCCCTTCGGCGGCGGCCGCAAACTGGTTGGTCATGGCCCCGGAGGATCCCGACCGCACCGATGGCAAAACGGCGCCAGACTTGCTAAACGGGGCGGCGGAGCAGCCGAGACCTGGCAAGCCGGCCCGGAAATCGCCGGAAACGACGCAAAACCACCGAAGAGACGCGCAGATGACCCAAGAAAAAACCTCAATAACCCAAGGGGAGGCCTTGGTTCGCGATGCCGCGCGGCTTTCTGTGGCGCCGATGATGGACTGGACAGACCGCCATTGTCGCTATTTTCACCGGCTGATGTCGCGCCGGGCGATGCTTTATACCGAAATGGTGACGGCGCCGGCCATTGTTCACGGCCCCAAGGCGCGGCTTCTGGATTTCAGCGCGGCCGAGCACCCGGTTGCCCTGCAACTGGGCGGGTCGGACCCGGCGGAGCTGGCGCAGGCCGTGCGGATCGCGCGGCCCTGGGGCTATGACGAGGTGAATTTGAACTGCGGTTGTCCCTCGGACCGGGTGCAGTCGGGCTCGTTCGGGGCCGTGCTGATGGAGCGTCCGGCGCTGGTGGCCGATTGCGTCAAGGCGATGCAGGATCAGGCCGATGTGCCGGTCACGGTGAAATGCCGGATCGGGGTGGATGACCAGAACCCCGAAACCGTGCTGCCGGATTTTCTGGAAAAGGTCTCGGCCGCGGGGGTGCGCCATTTCGTGATCCATGCCCGCAAGGCCTGGCTTCAGGGGCTCAGTCCCAAGGAAAACCGCGAGATCCCGCCCCTCGACTATCCCCTTGTCCTGCGGATGAAGGCGGCGTTTCCGGATCTGACGATCTGCCTCAACGGTGGGGTCGCGGCGCTGGATCAGGCGCAGGATCTGCTGGCGCAGGGGCTGGACGGGGTGATGATCGGGCGGGCGGCCTATCATGATCCTGCCTCGGTGCTGATCGGGGCCGACCGGCTGTGGGGCGAGGATCACGCGCCCGATGCGGTGGCCGTGGTGCGGACGATGGAGCCCTATATCGCCGACCACCTTGCCGGGGGCGGGCGGCTGCACCAGATCACCCGGCACATGCTGGGCCTTTTCACCGGGCGCCCCGGCGCGCGGGGCTGGCGGCGCGTCTTGTCCACCCACGCCACCCGCCCCGGCGCGGGCTGGGAGGTGGTCGAGGCCGCATTGGTCGAGGTGACCGCGCCTGCCGCCACGGCTTGACGCTGCCCGCGCCTGCGCGCAACCTGCCCCGACAAGACCCCAGAAAGGACCGCCCATGCCCGCCGACCTGATCCAACTTTTGCCCATGGCGCTGGTGCTTGTGGTCATCGGAGCGCTCGCCGGGGTGGTCGGCGGACTATTGGGCGTTGGCGGCGGCATCGTTCTGGTGCCCGCTTTTTTCTATGCCTTTCAAAGCCTTGGATATGGCGGCGATCATCTGATGCAGGTCTGTGTCGGCACGTCGCTTGCCACGATCGTGGTGACCTCGATCCGGTCGGTGAATGGTCATAACCGCAAGGGTGCTGTGGATTGGGCGGTGTTGAAACGCTGGGGGCCGGGGCTGGTGATCGGGGCCGCCTTGGGCGTTCTGGTGGCCGCGCAGGTGAAATCGCTGGTGCTGCAGGCGGTGTTCGGGGCGCTGGCGGGGCTGGCGGGGCTTTACATGGCCTTCGGGCGCGACCAATGGCGCCTCGGGGCCGAGATGCCCGGAGTGGTCGGGGCGGGGGGGCTTTCGTCTGTCGTGGGCTTTTTCTCGGCGCTGATGGGCATTGGCGGGGGCACCTTCGGCGTGCCGCTGATGTCGCTTTTTGCCATGCCCATTCACCGCGCGGTCGGCACGGCCTCGGGCTTTGGCATCCTGATCGCGGTGCCGGCGGTGATCGGCTTTCTGCTGATGCCGGTCGAGGGCGCGCCGCCCTTGACCATCGGCGCGGTCAACCTGCCGGCCTTTGTGCTGGTCATCGGCTCGACCCTTGTGACGACGCCCTGGGGCGTGGCGCTGGCGCACAAGATGGACCCCAAGCCGCTCAAGCGGGCCTTTGCGGTGTTCCTGACGCTGGTGGCGCTGAACATGCTGCGCAAGGTGGTGCTGTGATGCCGGGGTGGCGGCGGATCGGGCCGGATGCGGCGATTCTGGCTTGGGCCAAGGCCGCCCGGCCCATCGCCGTGAAGGCCCTGGCCGCAAGCGCCGAACCCCTGCGCTGCGGGGGCACCTGGGCGGTGGGGCTTGACCTGTTGCCGAATGCGCCCGACGGGTCCATCGACGGCGTGCCCCTGCCTTGGGCCGCCTTGGGCCTTGTGCCACAAGATCTGCACCCGGCGCAGCTTTCGACGGTGCATCCGGGCTATCCCCGGCCCTCGCCGGATGAAACCGAAGCCGCCTATGGCTTTCGCCTGCGGCGGGATGCGGCGCATCTGGACGGGCTTTTGCCCGTTGGCCCGGACAAGCGGCGGATGGTGAAAGAGCCCCACGCCTGGATTCTGGGCCTGCCGCTGACCCCGCCCCACGGCGCGCCGCTGGTGGTCTGGGAGGGCAGCCATCTGCGGATGCAGGCCGCCCTTGAAAAGGCGCTGGCTGACCATGCTCCGGCAAGCTGGGGGGATGTGGATGTGACCGAGGCCTATCAGGCGGCCCGGGCCGAGGTGTTTCGCACCTGTCGCCGGGTGGAATTGCCCGGCCATCCGGGCGAGGCGGTGGTGTTGCACCGGCATCTGGTGCATGGAGTGGCACCCTGGGCCGAAGGAGCAGATGCACCGCCCGAAGGCCGGATCGTGGCCTATTTCCGCCCGTTGATGCCCTCTGTCGCCGCTTGGGCCGCCCCGCCGCAGGCGGGCGATTTCTGACACAGAAATCGGTCCGGAATTTGTGCCAAATTCCGGCGCTTACCCCGCCGTCCGCCCCAGCCTGCCGCCGCGGCGCCGGGTCAATTGCCCAGCCCGTCCCGGCAGCTCTGCCATGATCGCCCGGCGTTCCTCGGGCGTCTTGCGCGACCAGGTGCCGATCTCGTCAATGGTGCGGTAACAGCCGACGCAGAGCCGCGCCTCGGGATGTACGACGCAGATCTTGACGCAGGGGCTTTCTATTTCAGCCCGTTTCCAGATGTCGTCGGTCATGGCGTTCCCATCCTGCCCATGCGGTCCAGCGCGCCTTGCAGGATATATCCGGCGGCGACCTGATCGATCACCTCTTTGCGACGTTTGCGCGACGTATCCGCCTCCAGAAGCGCGCGCTCGGCGGCGACGGTGGACAGCCGCTCATCCCAGAAGGTGATTGGCAGGGGGGTGAGCTTTTCCAGATTGCGGGCGAAGGCGCGGGTCGATTGCACGCGCGGGCCTTCTGATCCGTCCATGTTCAAGGGCAGACCCAGCACCAGCCCCGCCACCTGACGGCCTTCGACGATGGCCAGAAGGCGCTGCGCATCCAGCGTGAACTTCTCGCGCCGGATCACCTCGATCGGGGTGGCGACCGCTCGCGTCAGGTCCGAGGCGGCGACGCCGATGGTCTTGTCGCCCAGATCCAGCCCGAGGATGGCCCGGTAGGGCGGCAGAAGGGCGGCGAATTCGGCGATGTCGGTCAGGATCACGGGGCGAACCCCGCGGCCTGCGCCGCCGCGCGGACCTGCTCCAACGCGGCCGGGTCGGCGGCCAGCGCCGTCTCTGCCGCCGCCAGCGCGGCGCGGCCCCGGTCGGGCTGGCCCAGCACGCCCAGCGAGTTCATCAGCTTCACCCAGTCTTCCACCGGCCCGCCATCCGACAGAAGCCGGCCCTCGAGCTGGCCCACCATGCCCTCGATCATCGCCTGCCG
>JALQYS010000282.1 GCA_023254015.1 Paracoccaceae bacterium | reverse complement strand
GATCTGGTGCGCGAGTTTGAAACCGCGCTGTGCGCTGTCGATCTGGGGGGAGCTCACGCCCAAGTCCATCAGCACGCCATCCAGGCTGCTGGCGGGCAGGCTTGCGATGTCGGAAAAGGGCTGCTGGCGGATCGAAAAACGGGTGTCCTGCACCCGTTCCGGCACGCGGGGGGGGAAGGGCGGCCACAAAAGATCGGGCCGCGACGACAGCACCAGTTCCTTGAGGTCGGCAATGCCAAGCATGCCACGCACCTCGACCGCCTCGTCATCCTTGACGCCCAGTTCCTGCATGATGAGCGCGCGCAGATCGTCCGGCGCGCCGGCCGAGAGTTTCAGGCGGATCACCTCGCCCCGGCGGCGGCGTTTGAGCGCGGTTTCAAACTCGCGCACCAGATCCTCGGCCTCGTCCTCGACCTCAAGATCGCTGTCGCGCAAGACGCGGAACAGGCAATGGCCGCGGTCGGTATAGCCGGGAAACAGCATGTCGAGGTGGAGAAGAAGCAGTTCCTCCAGCGGCAGGAAGCGGTGTTCGCCCTCTTTGCCCGGCAGCGGCACAAAGCGGGCGATCTGCTGCGGAATGGGCAAGAGCGCCTTCAGTGTGCGGTGGTCTGTTTCGCGTTCCAGCTCCAGCGCCAGCGAGAAGCCGGTGTTGGGGATGAAGGGGAAGGGGTGCGCTGGGTCGATCGCCAAAGGCGACAGAACCGGAAAGACATTGCGCAGGAAGTGGTCTTCCAGGAATTTAAGGTCGCGCCCGGTCAGCTTGGACCTCGTGGCCAGCGTGATTCCCTCGGCCTCCATCTCGCGGCGCAGGCGCTTGAACACGGATTGCTGCATCTGCATCAGGGCGCGGGCTTCGGCGTGGATCATCGCCAGCTGTTCGGCAGGGCTGCGGCCGTCCTCTGACGGGGTCTGGTTGCCTGCCTTGACCAGCGCGCGCAGGCCCGCGACGCGGACGGTATAGAACTCGTCAAGGTTGGTGGCCGAGATCGACAGGAACCGAAGGCGCTCCAGCAGCGGCACGGCGGGGTTCGAGGCCTCGTCCAGCACGCGCCAGTTGAAGGCCAGCCACGAAATCTCGCGGTTGAAGAACCGGCGGGGGCCGGTGGTCTCGTCTGCGGGCAGCAAGACAGGCTCGGGGAAGCGGGCTTTGAGAAAGTCGGCGGTTGTCATGATGCGGCATTACCGGGGGAACATGTCATTCAGATGACAGTCTTTCACCCGATTCCGGCACTGTCCAGCAGTTCGGCGGCCAGCGCCCGGGTGACGGGGCGGCCAAGGGCCAGCGCCCGGGCATCCAGGGCCGCGACAAGATCGCGCGCCGCGGCGATGGAGCGGTCCATCCGCAACACAAGGTAAGGGATCAGGTTGGCTGGGACCATGATCTGCCGGTCGGCAAAAAGCTTGACCAGCACCGCCGAGATCAGCGCGTCATCGGGGGCCTCGAGCCGGGCGATGGCGATGGATTGCAGGCGCGACTGCAGGTCGGGCAGGGCAAGGCCCCAGTCGCGCGGCGGGGTGCGGGCGGTGATCAGCAGATGCCCGCCTGTTGAAAGCTGATGGTTCAGCAGGTGGAACAGCCCCTCTTCGGCGGCGGGGGTGCCTGCGCAAAGGTCGGCATCCTCGATCACCAGGCGGGCGGGCAGGGCGGTCGGGTCAAGCCCGGCAAGGGCCGCAGCGCGCAGGGGCACGGCCCCCGCCTCTTCGGCCCAGATATGGGCCAGATGGGTCTTGCCCGCGCCTTCGGGGCCGATCAGCAGCAGCCGGTTCTGCGGCCAGTTTTCCCAATCGCCCACCGTCTCCAGCGCCAGCGCATTGGCCGGCGAGGGGAAGAAGCCCCGGCGCGAGAAATCCTCGGTCACGCCAAGGTCAAAGGTCAGTTGGCGCGGGGTCACGCCTGATCCTCGTCTTCCGGGATGCGCCCCGCGATGCCGCGATACAGAAGGCTGTCATGGTATTGCCCGATGGCAAAGCGCGTCAGCACGCCGATTGCGGCAGCCATGGGCACGGCGATCAGCATGCCGACAAAGCCGAACAGGGTGCCAAAGGCCGACAGGGCGAACAACAGCCAGACCGGATGCAGGCCCACCGATTTGCCGACCAGTTTCGGGGTCAGCACGTTGCCCTCCAGAAACTGGCCCATGCCAAAGATCGCGGCAATGATGCCGATCTGCACCCAGTCGCCCCAGAACTGGAACAGCGCAAGGCCGATGGCCAGCGCCCCGCCGATGATGGCCCCGACATAGGGGATGAAGGTGATCGCCCCGGCGATCGCCCCGACGACAAGGCCGAACTGCAGCCCCGCCAGCATCAGGGCCACCGAATAATAGATGCCCAGCACCAGACAGACCGACAATTGCCCGCGTACAAAGGCCGACAGCGCGGCGTCAATCTCGCGGCCCAGACGGCGGATGGTGGGGGCATGGTCGCGCGGCAAGAGGTGGTCGATGCGTTCCACCATGTGATCCCAGTCCAGCAGCAGGTAAAAGGCCACGACCGGCACGACCAGCAGGAACAGAACGATGGAAATCGCCCCCGCCAGCGAGGACAGCACGCCCTCGGCCAGCGCCGCACCTTTGGACTGAATGGTCGCGGCAATCTGCGCAAGGCTTTGGCGGATGGTCGATGTGTTGTCGGCCAGATCGGGAAAGCGTTCCAAAAGGAAGGCCTGCAGCCGCTGGGCGATGTCGGGGGCGGCATTGACGAGCGCGGTGGTCTGGCTCACCAGCGTCGGGATGACAGCCAGCACCAGCGCCACAAAGACCAGCAGCACCATGGCCGTGATGAGCGTGGTCGAGGCGACCCGGCTCAGGCCCGCCCGTTCCAGCCGGTCGGCGACAGGGTCGAGGAAATAGGCCACGGCCCCGCCAACAAGGAAGGGCAGGATCACCCCGCCCAGCGCCCAGAGCAGCACAAAGAACACCGCCAGCGCGATGCCCCAGTATTTCGCCTGTTCGCGGATCGGAAGTGCCATGCGCCTGCCC
>JALQYS010000279.1 GCA_023254015.1 Paracoccaceae bacterium | reverse complement strand
CGCTCGATCTGCGCCAGGGTCGAGATGGTCTGGATGATATGCTCGTCCACCGTATAGTGGTGGTAGACGTTGAACTGCATCATCGCCACTATGTTTTCAAAATCGGGGATGAAGGCCGACAGCACGCCCAATTCGTTCATCCGCCGCAGCGACCGTTCCGGGTTGCCGTGTTTCAACAGCAGGTCCAGAAAGATGCGCTGCGCCTCGGGATCGTCGCGCATGTCGTCGTCGATCAGGTCCAGATTGGCCGCGATCAGCCGCATGATGTTGGGGTGCAGCAGATAGCGCGACCGCAGCGCCTCTTCGAAGGCGCGCAAGAGGTTCAGCTTGTCTGACAGGAACTCTGCCGGGTCTGCCACATCAAGCCGGCCCTGCACCAGCTTGAAGCCCGGGGCCACGGACTGGCCGTTCTGAAGGCCGTTCAACCGGGCCTCGGGCTTGACGTGGCGGGCCTCGAGCTCGGTCAGGAAAACCCGCGTCAGCTCGCCCACGCGGGTGGCCTGCCGGAAATAGTCCTGCATGAAATGCTCGACCGCGCGGCGGCCCTGCCCGTCGCGATAGCCCATGCGCGCAGCCACCTCGACCTGCATGTCAAAGGTCAGCTGATCGACCGGACGCCTTGCGATGTAATGCAGATGGCAGCGCACGGCCCAAAGAAAATTCTCGGCCCGCTCGAACTGGGCATATTCCTCGGCCGTCAGCAGACCGGCGGCCACGAGCCCCGCCGAGGACGAGACGCGGTGCAGGTATTTCCCGATCCAGTAAAGGGTTTGCAGATCGCGCAGGCCACCCTTGGCCTCTTTCACGTTGGGTTCCAGCACATAGCGCTGGCCGCCCTGCCGCTTGTGCCGCTCGGCCCGCTCGGCCAGCTTGGCCTCGATGAACTCGCGCCCGGTGCTGCAGAACAGCTCCGACCACAGCCGCTCGCCCAGTTCGGCGGCCAAAGGCGCGTGGCCGGCGATGAAGCGGTGTTCCAGCAGGGCAGTGCGGATCGTGTAGTCTTCGCGCCCCAGTCGCAGGCAATCGGCGACGGTGCGGCTGGCGTGGCCGACCTTCAGCTTCAGATCCCACAGGATGTAAAGCATGGTCTCGATCACCGCCTCGGCCCAGGGCGTGATCTTCCAGGGGGTCAGGAACAGCAGGTCGACGTCGGATTGCGGCGCCATCTCGCCCCTGCCATAGCCTCCGACGGCCAGAACGGCGAGACGTTCGGCCTCGGTGGGGGTGGGCAGGGGGTGGAGATGCTGCGCGACCGCCAGCGCCATCTGCACAAGGCCATCGGTCATCCGCGCCTGTGCCGCAACCAGCGCCCGGGCACGCAGGGGGGCTGCGGAAAAGGCGGCGGCCATGGCCTCGTTGCACCGGGTCTTGGCGCCGGCCATGTGGCGCACCGCGACCGCCCGGGCGGCGCGCGGATCGGCGTCCGACGGCAGATCGGCCAGAAAGGCCGCCAGAAGGGCCGATGGATCGATCAGTTCGTCCGCAGGCAGCAAAAGGTCGGGTGCCGGGGCGTCAGAGGCAGGCATCAGTGGCATCTCTTCAAACCCCGGCGACCGTAATCAGAACCCCGGCCCGCCAAAGCTGCGGGGCGCGGAATCGACGATGGTGGCCTGACCGCCCTTGATCTGGGCAACAGCAAGGCCACGTTCGTTCTGGCCATCGGCCCGAAGCCGGAAGATGCCGTTGACCCCGACAAACCCTGCCCCCTGGGTCAGCGCCGATTTCGAAAGCGGCCCCTGCAGTTGCGAACGCGCCAAGGCCCCGACGGCGGCGATCCCGTCATAGGCCAGCCCGGCGATGGGGTGGGCGGGCTCGCCATAGGCGGCGGCATAGCGGCTTTGGAACTGGGCATAAAGGGCCGGGTCGGGCAGGGCAAACCAGCCGCCCTGCACACCCGGCAGGCCCAGCGTGGCTGACGGAATGTCCCAACGGGTCAGCCCGATGAATTGGGTGGTGGCCGAGGTCATGCCGTTGTCGACCAGAACCTGGCTGACCAGCGGCAGCGCACCTGCGCTGTCCGCCGTCAGGAACACCGCCTGCGCCCCGGTGTCGCGGGCCGTCTTCACGATGGTCGGACCGGCGCCAAGCACCCCGTTTTGCGAAAACTCATAGCTGCCGACCGCCACGACCGATCCGCCCGCGGCCCGCACCCCGCGATCAATCGCGGCCCGGCCCAACTCGCCGGCGGTGTTGCGGTCATGGACGATCATGATCTTGCCCTTGCCCTGCCGGACGGCAAAACCCGCCAGTCGCCGCGCGGTGTTGTCGAAGGTCGGCCCCAGAACAAACACGTTGTTGCCCGCGATGTCAGGGTTGTTCGAGAAGGACAGAACATTCACCCCGGCCGAGGCCACGGCAACGCCGGCCGCATTCGCCTCTTGCGCAAAGACCGGACCAAGGATCACCTGTGCGCCCTCGGCAACGGCCTTTTGCGCCTGTGCCGCCGCCTGGGTGGGCGATCCCGCGGTCGGATAGACCCGCAGATCAATGCTCACGCCCCGCAGGTCCGAGATGGCCAGCCGTGCTGCATTCTCAAGGCTCTTGGCCAGAACCGCATCGCTGGCCTGACCAGAGCCCGAGGGAACCAGAAGCGCAACCTGGACCTTCCCGCTGCCCCCCCCGGCCGATGGGGCGGGCCCCGTGGCAGGCACACAGGCCGCCAGCACCAGCGCGGCAGCGGCAACAGCAAGATGGCCCAGCGACTTGCGGGCCTTGCGCAAAACAGACAACATCAGAGAATTCCCCACCCGGCGAGATTGGATCACAAAGCCGAAACCTAAGGCTTCCTCGCCGGGAAGTAAACGCAAAGAGAAAGCATTCCCCCATGGCAGGCGCTCCTCCGGCCCCTCAGACCCTCCCGCTGGCGCCGGGTCTTTATCTGGTGTCCACGCCCATCGGTGCGGCCCGCGACATCACCTTGCGGGCGCTGGACGTGCTGGCCTCGGCCGATGTGCTGGCCGCCGAGGATACCCGCACCCTGCGGCACCTGATGGAGATTCACGGTATTGCCGTCGGTGACCGCCCGCTGATCGCCTGCCATGACCACAACGAGGCGCAGGTCAGTCCCCGGATCGTCAAGGCCATCGCCGAGGGCAAGTCGGTGGCCTATGCCTCCGAGGCGGGAACGCCCATGGTCTCGGATCCCGGCTTTCCGCTGGCCCGCGCCGTGATCGCCGAAGGTCTGCCCGTCACCGCCGCCCCCGGCCCTTCGGCCGCCATCTGCGCCCTGACACTGGCCGGCCTGCCGACAGACCGCTTTCTTTTCGCCGGCTTTGCCCCCACCCAGAAATCCGCCCGACGCAGCTTTCTGCAGGAACTCGCCCCCATTCCGGCGACCCTGGTCCTCTACGAAAGCCCGAAGCGGATTAACCAATTGTTGGAAGAATGCTGCGAAACTCTGGGAGAAGGGCGCAAAATCGCCCTGTGCCGCGAGTTGACGAAGCGATTCGAGGAGGTGCTGCGCGGAACGGTGGCAGAGGTGCGTCAGGCAATCTGCGGGCGCGATATGAAAGGTGAAATCGTGCTTGTCATCGGGCGTGGTGAAAAGGTGGTGTCTGATGCCGCCACAGTGGAGGCGGCGTTGGAAAAGGCGCTGGAGGAAATGACGGTGAAGGACGCGGCCGCAGCGGTCGCCGAGGCTTTCGGCCTGCCTCGGCGCGAGGTGTATCAGTTGGCCCTGCAACGGGGGAAGGGATGAGCGGGAAAAGATCCTATCAGGCCGGTCTGGCGGCGGAGACGCTGGTGGAACGGCATTACGAACGCGCGGGGCGCAGCATCTGCGCCCGTCGCTGGCGGGGCATTTCGGGCGAAATCGACCTTGTCGCGCGCGATGGGGCCGAGGTGATCTTCATTGAGGTCAAGCAAAGCAAGACCCATGCGCAGGCCGTTGCCCATCTTTCCGAACGCCAGATGACGCGGATCTGCGGGGCCGCAGCCGAGTTCATCGGGGGTGAGCCAGCCGGCCAACTGACGCCCGTGCGATTTGACGTGGCGCTTGTCGATGGCCAGGGGCGTATTGAAATCCTTGAGAATGCTTTCGCGGCCTGAGGGGTTTGCAACTCTTTCAGTCATAGGTCAGAAAGGACGCGATCAGAAATGGAGCGTGCCATGGGCCTGAAAGTTGCCTTGCAGATGGACCCGATCGGGTCGGTCAACATCAATGGGGATTCAACCTTCCGCATCGGGCTGGAGGCACAGGCGCGGGGACACTCGCTTTTCTTCTACACCCCGGACAAGCTGGCCTTTGTCGAAGGGCGCGTCTTGGCGCGTGGTTTTCCGATCGAATTGCGCCGTGAACTGGGCAACCACGTCAGCTATGGTCCCGAGACCGAAGTGGATCTTGGGGAATTCGATGTTGTCTGGCTGCGCCAGGACCCACCTTTCGATATGGGCTACATCACGACCACCCATCTTCTGGAAATGATTCACCCAAGGACGCTTGTGGTGAATGATCCGTTCTGGGTGCGCAACAGTCCCGAGAAGCTTCTGGTCTTGCGCTTTCCAGACCTCACGCCCCCCACGGCGATTGCCCGCGATCTGGCAACGATACGCGCCTTCAAGGAGCGGCATGGCGACATCATCCTCAAACCGCTTTACGGCAATGGTGGGGCTGGTGTGTTCCGGCTGGACCCGAATGATCGGAACCTGGCTTCGCTGCACGAGCTTTTCACCGGGATGAGCCGAGAGCCGATGATCGTTCAGAAATTCCTGCCGGATGTGTCCAAAGGTGACAAACGGGTGATTCTGGTGGATGGTGAGCCTGTGGGCGCGATCAACCGTGTGCCGCAGGCCGGCGAAACGCGGTCGAACATGCATGCGGGTGGGCGACCGGAAAAGGTGGGTCTGACCCCGCGCGATCTGGAAATCTGCGCCCGTATCGGGCCGGTCCTTCGAGAAAAGGGGCAGGTTTTCGTGGGCATTGACGTCATCGGGGACTGGCTGACCGAGATCAACGTCACCTCGCCCACCGGGATTCAGGAGTTGGAGCGGTTTGACGGCACCAATACGGCCGAACGCATCTGGCAGGTGATCGAGGCCAAGCGGGGCCTCTGAACCCTCCTCGTGCGCTGCGCTTCTCGTCGGGCCGCCGCCCGAGGAGCGACGCAGTCGACGACGAGGTATCCTCACCCCTTGGTCGCGATGGTCAGCCGGAAGCTGACCGCCTCGGCCACATGTGGCATGCGGACGGTCTGACTGCCGTCCAGATCGGCGATCGTCCGAGCCACTCGCAGAACCCGGTGATACCCGCGCGCGGAAAGGCCGAATCTTTCCGCCACCCGGGCCAAAAGTGCCTTTCCCTCGGCATCCGGGGCTGCGGTTTCCTCCAGCAATGTCCCTTCCAGATCGGCATTCACCCGGGCGCTGGGATGGTCCTTGAACCGCAGGCTCTGCAGCGACCGCGCTGCCGCGACGCGTGCGGCTACCATGGCAGAGGTGTCGCCCGAGGGGGGCAGATCAAGGTCAGTGTAGGCCACAGGCGGCACTTCGACCCGCAGGTCGAACCGGTCCATCAGCGGCCCCGAAATGCGGCCGAGGTAATCCTCGCCACAGTTCGGCACCCGGGCGCAGGCCCGTGCCGGATCGGTCATGAAGCCGCATTTGCAGGGGTTGGCTGCCGCCACCAGAAGAAACCGCGCCGGATAGCGCACATGGGCATTGGCACGCGCCACCACCACATCGCCGGTTTCGATGGGTTGGCGCAGGGTTTCCAGCACCGTCCGCGGGAATTCGGGGAATTCATCCATGAACAAGACGCCGTTGTGCGCGAGAGATATTTCCCCCGGTTTCGCCCCCTTCCCCCCGCCGACAATCGCCGCCATCGAGGCGGTGTGATGCGGTTCGCGGAAGGGTCGGTCGCGCGAGATTCCGCCTTCGCCCAGTAGCCCCGCCAGCGAATGGATCATCGAGGTTTCCAGCGCCTCTGCCGCTGACAGGGGTGGTAGGATCGAGGGCAGTCGGGCCGCCAGCATCGACTTGCCTGACCCCGGCGTGCCGATCATCATCAGATGGTGCCGCCCCGCTGCCGCAATTTCCAGCGCGCGCTTGGCCCGTTCCTGCCCTTTGACATCGCGCAGGTCGCGCCCGCCTGCCCTATGGATGACCTCACCCGCCTCGGCGGCGGCCAGCGGCACTTGCCCGGTGTAATGGCGGACCACCTCTTGCAGGTTTCCCGCGCCCAGCACCTCGGCCGCGCCAACCCAGGCCGCTTCGGCCCCGCAGGCGCGCGGACATAGCAGCGTCTTTTCCTCTTCCGCCGCGCACATGGCGGCGGGCAGGGCGCCGATCACCGGGACAAGCCGACCGTCCAGCGACAATTCCCCCAGGGCGATGGTCCCCTCGACTTCGTCCTTCGGGATGATCTCCAGCGCCGCCAAAAGCGCCAGTGCGATGGGCAGGTCAAAATGGCTGCCCTCTTTTGGCAGGTCGGCGGGCGAGAGGTTCACCGTGATCCGCTTGGACGGCAGGGCAATCGACAGCGCATTCATTGCCGCGCGCACCCGTTCTCGGGCTTCGCTCACCGCCTTGTCGGGCAGTCCCACCAGGGAAAATGACGGCACCCCGGGCGAGAGTGCGCATTGCACCTCGACAAGGCGCGCCTCGACCCCTTCGAATGCCACCGTAAAGGCCCGCGCAACCATCTTGCCTCCGTTCTACTGGTTAACGGATAGGCGATGGTCGTTAGCAAAGGGTTAACAGGCGCGCCCGCGAAGAGCGACCGGAACGGAGCGATGAGCCGCCTCGGACCGCCGTTTCAGACAAGCGCCATGAAGGCGGGCCAGGCCTCGGGGTCGGCGAGAGTCTTGTCGCGGCAGAAGGCGTTGCAGAACCCGAACCGGCGGCCCTGCAGTTCCAGAACATGGGTCACCGGCTGGCCGGAATAGGGGCAGGTGGCGTTTTCTGCATCGGCCCCGTCAACCGCTCGCGCGGGCAACGGTTGCGGCCCGGGCCAGGGGCGGCGAGGCCAGGGGCGGCGGTAGAAGTCCTGATCGGCGCCATCCACCAGCCCCATAGCCCGCCAGCGCCTGAAGGGTGGATGGGCCAGATGGGCCTGCACATAGGCCATCGCCCGCTCTGACACCGGCAGGTTATAGGTGGCAATCCGGCTGGCCACTGGCGCGAAAAAGGCATCAGCCGCCGAATAATCGCCCGCCAGCCAGACCTTTGCCCCGGTCATCTCGCGTGCCCAATCCCAGATCACCTCCAGCCGCGCCAGATCGTCCAGCACGGCCTGAGGCGGTTCGCAATCGGTATAGCTGACGCGCAGGTTCATCGGACAATGGCTGCGTAGCGCGGTAAAGCCTGCATGCATTTCGGCCGCCAGAACCCGGGCCACGGCCCGCGCCCTGACCTCTGCCGGCCAGATCCCCGCCTCGGGGTGGCGACTGGCCAGTTCTTCGGCGATGGCGATGGTTTCGGGCACCACAACCCCATCGGGCGTGCGCATGGTAGGGGCTGTCTTGCCCGGATGGAACGCCTTGAGAAGATTTGGCAATTCGTCGGTGTAAAGCCGGGCGGTGTGGCATTTCACCGGGATTTCGAAGGCATCGAACAACAGCCAACCGCGCAAGCTCCATGAGGAATAGGCGCGGTCACCGATCACAAGATCATAGGGCTTCGGGGCAGGGGTCATGGGGCGTCTCCTTTCGCGCAAGGAAGCATGCCCGCCCCCTCAGGGAAAGTTCCGATTTGTGCGCCGCCCCATCACGGGATGTGATTGACCGAAACCACCCGCGGATTTCGGCCGAACTCCAGACTGGTGACCGAGAGGTTGTCGATCTTGTGGCCAAAGGCCTGCGTCGGCGTCAGGCCCCCGGCGTGCTGGATCGCGGCCACGATGGCCCCGAAATGTGCCACGACGATCACCTCGGGCAGATGGGCCAGCCGCTCCAGCGCCGCGCCGATCCGCCCATGGATGGCGTTCCAGTTTTCGCCGCCCGGGGGGGCAATCTCGCCGGGGGTTTCCCAGAAGGCGCGGATATGGTCGGGGCTTTCGGCCTCGATCTCGGTATAGGTGCGCATCTCCCAGGCGCCGAAATTCAGCTCGCGCCAGTCGGGGTCATGCGGCAGACGCGGGCGGCCGGGCAGCGCATCGGCGGTGGCCACGGCGCGCGACAGATCGGATGAGATCACCGGCACCTGCGGCAAATGCGCGTTCAGCCGGGCCAGCGCGGCGGCATCCGACAGATCGGCGGGAAGGTCGGTCCAGCCGACCATGCCCTTGGCATGGGTCGGCCCGTGGCGGACGAGCCAGATGCGGCTCATGCCAGCACCGGCAGCTGGCCCTTCAGGACCATCGGCAAACCGGCCATGACACCCGCCACCAGATCGGCCGCCTCGGCCAGTCTCTGGTTCAGCCGCCCCTGTTCGTCGCGGAAATCGCGCGACAGGCGGTTGTCGGGAACGATGCCCCAGCCCACCTCGTTGGACACCACGATCACCGGGCCGGGATGGGCGGCAATCGCCGCAATCAGCCCTGCTGTCTCGGCCTGAAGATCACCGCCGCCCAGCATGACGTTGGTCAGCCACAGCGTCGCGCAGTCGATCAGCACCACGCCTTTGGCCCGCGCAAGTGCCCCCGCCACGTCGCGCGGGGCCTCATGCGTTACCCAATCCGTCCCCCGGTCGGCGATGTGCCGGTCAATTCGCGCCCGCATCTCGTCGTCCCAGATTTCGGCCGTGGCGATGTAATGGCGGGGCAGATCCGCCGCATGCGCCAGCCTTTCGGCCAGCCTCGACTTGCCCGACCGCGCGCCCCCGACGATCAGCGAGAATTTCGGAAAGGGCAGGGGTGATCCGGTCACGTCATTCATCCGTAAGAAGTTCAAAGGCCGATCTGGCAGGAATGGGGAGGCGGCAATGGCCCTTGACGGATATACCGATCAAACCCTGTCGCGCCAAGCGCGCGCGGCAGAACTTCTGGATGCCGAGACCGAGGCCGCCTTGGCCCGGGCTTGGCGCGACCATCACGACACGGCAGCCCTGCATCGGCTGGTGACAGCCTACATGCGGCTGGCGATTTCCATGGCGTCGAAGTTCCGCCGCTATGGTGCGCCGATGAATGACCTCATTCAAGAGGCCAGCCTTGGCCTGATGAAAGCTGCCGAGAAGTTCGACCCCGACCGTGGCGTGCGGTTTTCCACCTATGCCGTCTGGTGGATCAAGGCATCTGTTCAGGATTACGTCATGCGCAACTGGTCTTTGGTGCGCACGGGGTCAACCAGCGGGCAGAAGGCGTTGTTCTTCAACTTGCGCCGGGTCGAGGCGAAACTCTCGCGGGAGGCCGAGGCTGCCGGCGAAAGGCTTGACCCCCACCAGCTGCGCGAACGCGTGGCGCAAGAGGTGGGTGTCTCTGTTGCCGAGGTGCAGATGATGGAGGGGCGGCTGGCCGGCATGGATGCCTCGCTCAACGCCCCGCAGGCCGCCGATGAGGATGGTCGTGAGTGGATCGACGTTTTGGAGGATGACGCCCCGCAAGCCGCCGAGGCGGTAGAGGTGGAACACGACCGCAGCGCCCTGCGCGGCTGGCTTGCGCGGGCGCTGGGCAGCCTGAACGAACGCGAACGCTATATCGTCGCCGAGCGCCGTCTGCGCGATGATCCGCGCACGCTGGAAAGCCTTGGCGCCGAGATGGGACTGTCGAAAGAGCGCATCCGTCAGCTTGAGGCCGCCGCCTATACCAAGCTGCGCCGCCATCTTGAAACCCACAGCGCCGGGGTGCATGACTTTCTGTGATGAAAGTCCTTGCTGTTCTATTGTTCCTCGCCACCCCGGCCCTTTCCGGTGAAATCGCGCCAGAGGCACTGGATGATCCGTCAACCTTTGGCGGGGCAGATGTGGTTGCCCTGGGCGAGATCCACGATAATCCGGTGCATCACGCCCATCAGGCCCGTGCCGTCGCAGCCCTGCAGCCAAAGGCGCTGGTGTTCGAGATGCTGACCGCCGATCAGGCCGCCCGCATGCCTGCCGCTTTGCTCGATGCCGCCACTCTTGCCGGCACCCTGCAATGGGAAGGTCGGGGCTGGCCGGATTTCGCGCTCTATTACCCCATCTTCGCCGCCGCCCCGCAGGCGCGCATCTATGGCGCCGAGGTGCCGCGCGACACGGCCCGCCGCGCCTTTGAACAGGGAATCGCCGCCGTTTTCGGCCCCGAAGCTGCGGCTTATGGTCTGACGAAGGCCCTTGCCCCCGAAGATCAGGCGGCGCGAGAGGCCGAACAGGCCGAGGCCCATTGCAACGCTCTGCCGGCTGAGCTGTTGCCGGACATGGTGGATGTTCAGCGCCTGCGTGATGCCGCGCTGGCCCGCGCGGTGGTGCAGGCCATGGCCGAAACCGGCGGGCCGGTTGCCGTTGTCACCGGCAACGGCCATGCCCGCCGCGATCAGGGGCTGGGCGTGCCGCTTGCGCTTGTGGCGCCCGAACTGTCGGTTCTGACCCTTGGCCAGTTCGAGGAAACCGCGCCCGCTGGCCCTGCGTTCGACCTGTGGCTGGTGACCCCTGCCGCCCCGCGCGAGGACCCTTGCAAGGCGCTGACAGGCGGTTGAGTTCGCCCGCCCCGCGGCCTAACGTGGGCCAACCCTGAACGGAGCCCCCCATGCTGGCCGGCAAGCGTATTCTTCTGGTGATCGGCGGCGGGATTGCCGCCTATAAATCGCTTCTCCTGATCCGCCTTCTGAAAGGCGCGGGCGCGGCGGTGACCCCGGTTTTGACCCGCGCGGGTGCCGAGTTCGTCACCCCGCTGTCGGTTTCTGCCCTTGCGGGAGAAAAGGTGCATCAGGCGCTGTTTGACCTGACGGATGAGGCCGAGATGGGCCATATCCAGCTGTCGCGCGTGGCCGACTTGGTGGTGGTCGCGCCTGCGACGGCGGATCTGATGGCGAAACTGGCCACCGGCCGGGCAGAGGATCTGGCCTCGACGCTGCTTCTGGCCACGGACACGCCGGTGCTGATGGCCCCGGCGATGAATGTGCGCATGTGGCAGCACCCCGCGACGCAGCGCAATCTGGCGATGCTGCTGGCCGATGGGGTGCGCCTTGTCGGCCCGGATCAGGGCGAGATGGCCTGTGGCGAGTTTGGCCCGGGCCGCATGGCCGAGCCGGAGGCGATCCTTGCCGCCATCGAGGCGGCCTTGTCCGATGGGCCATTGAAGGGCCGTCATGTTCTGGTCACCTCTGGCCCGACACATGAGCCGATCGACCCGGTGCGCTATATCGCCAACCGCTCGTCCGGCGCGCAGGGCACGGCGATTGCCGCCGCGTTGCGCGATCTGGGGGCGGAGGTGACCTTTGTCTCCGGCCCGGCCAGCGTGCCGCCGCCTGCGGGGGTGCGTGTGGTGCGGGTGGAAACGGCACAACAGATGCTGGCCGCGGTTCAGGCGGCCCTGCCTGCCGATGCGGCGGTGATGGCCGCCGCCGTGGCCGATTGGCGGGTGGCCAATCAGGGGGCGCAGAAGATGAAGAAGGATGGGTCGGGCCGTGCCCCGGCGCTGGAGTTTGCCGAAAACCCGGACATTCTGGCGACGGTTTCGAAAGCCGCCGCGCGCCCCCGGCTGGTTGTGGGCTTTGCCGCCGAGACAGAGCATGTGGTTGACCACGCCACCGCCAAACGCGCCCGCAAGGGCTGTGACTGGATCGTGGCCAATGACGTCTCGCCCCAGACCGGGATCATGGGTGGCAGCGAGAATGCGGTTGTGCTGATTTCCGATGCCGGGGCCGAGAGCTGGCCCCGGATGGGGAAAGATCAGGTTGCGAAGAAACTTGCGCTTCGTATCGCCGAGGCGCTGCAAAATTCTTGAAGAAAGAATTTTGTCCGGAATTTGTGTCAAATTCCGGGGCGATCTGGCGAAGAGATGTGCAGGGGGACACATGCGCCTCCGGCGGGGATATTTGAGCACAGAGGATGAGATGGGCGTTCAGGTTTCGGTGATCCGGGAAGAGTGGGCGGACCGGCGGGTGCCGTTGCCGGCCTATCAGACGGCGGGCAGCGCCGGGGCGGACATTTGCGCCAATCTGCCCGAGGATCTCCGCGCAGAGGGGGTCGTCTTGCAGCCAATGGACCGGGTGATCGTTCCGACAGGTATCCGGGTGGCTGTTCCGCAGGGGTTTGAGATGCAGATCCGGCCGCGATCGGGGCTGGCGTTGAAGCATGGGATCACCTTGCCGAATACGCCCGGAACCATCGACAGCGATTATCGTGGGCCGCTGGGGGTGGCCTTGGTCAACCTTGGGGCCACGCCTTATGTGGTGCGCCATGGTGACCGAATTGCGCAATGCGTGGTGGCGCCGGTTGTGCAGGCCCGGTTCGAGGTGGTTGAAGCGCTGGACGATACGGCCCGTGGCGTGGGCGGCTTTGGCTCGACCGGGGTGCGCTGATGCTTGTCGTAGCGCTGGGACTGGGGTTTTGGGCGCTGGGCTGGGTGATGGGGGTTCCCGTGGCGCGGCGGATGGCGGTTCTGGCGGGTCTGTGGGCGGCGGCGCTGCTGGCGCATCTTGTCCTGCCCGAGGGCAATGGTCTGCGGGTTGCGATCGGCGGGGATGCGAGGGTCTGGGGGGTTCTGGGCGGGATCGGGGCGCTGGTTGCGGGCTATGGTCTGGGGCTGCGCAAGTTGCGGGCGCGGGCCCGGCCCCTGGCGACCGCCCCGGCCGAGACCGGCCCCTTCCGCCCGGTGGAGCTGGACCGTTATGCCCGCCACATCCTGCTGCGCGAGATCGGCGGGCCGGGGCAGTTGCGGCTGAAATCGGCCAAGGTGCTGGTGGTGGGGGCGGGGGGGCTTGGCTCTCCCGCGCTGCTGTATCTGGCGGCCGCCGGGGTGGGCACGATCGGGGTGATTGATGACGACACCGTTGAGGGATCGAACCTGCAGCGGCAGATCATCCATACCGACGACCGGATCGGCCTGCCCAAGGTCCAGTCGGCGGCCATGGCGATGACGGCGCTGAACCCCTTTGTCACCGTGCGCCCCTATCAGCGGCGGCTTGACGAGGGCTCGGCCGAGCTGATTGCCGAATATGACCTCGTTCTGGACGGGACCGACAATTTCGACACCCGCTATCTGGTGAATCGTCTCTGTGCGAAGGCGGGCAAGCCGCTGGTCTCGGCCGCGATCACCCAATGGGAAGGGCAGATCTCGGTTTACGATCCGGCGCGCGGCGGCCCCTGCTATGAATGCGTCTTCCCCGAGCGCCCCTTGCCCGGCATGGTGCCCACCTGTGCCGAGGCGGGGGTGGCCGCGCCCTTGCCGGGGGTCATCGGGTCGATGATGGCGATGGAGGCTGTCAAGCACCTTACCGGTGCGGGAGAGGGATTGCGGGGCCGCCTGATGATCTTTGACGCGCTTTATGCAGAGGCCCGGGTGATCGGGGTGAAAAAGCGCCCCGATTGCCCGGTCTGCGGATCTGGCGTCTAGCCCAGACGATAGCTGGACGCCGTCACACCGCCGAACAGCCCCTTGTCATGGTAGACCCGGCGGGCTGGCTCGGATTCTGCCGCCCCCACCACCGCCCAGATTGGCGCGAAATGGTCCTCTTGGGCGTGGCAGACCCGGGCGTAGGGGGCCTTTTCCCATTCAATCAGATCGGCGCTGCGCTGGGCGGCGGGTTTGGCCATGGTTTCGGCCAGCCAGGCATCAAAGGCCTCGGATGGAACCTTTGCCCCCGGCCCAAAAAGCCGCAGGTTGTGATAGCTGAGGCCCGAGCCGACGATCAGCACGCCCTCATCGCGCAAGGGGGCCAGCGCCCGGCCAAGCGCCATATGTTCGGCCGGGGCGTAGCCGTGGCGCAGGCTGATCTGGAAGACCGGCACGCTGGCATCGGGATACATCACATAGGCCGGCACAAAGCAGCCGTGGTCGAACCCCTGCTTTTCATCCAGCCGCACCGGCAGGCCGGCGGCCTTGATCAGATCGGCCGCGCGCCGCGCCAGATCGGGAGCGCCGGGGGCAGGATACACGATCTGGAAGGTTTCCGGCGGAAAGCCGTGATAGTCATAGACCATGGGCGGGTTGGCCGATGTCATGACGGCAAAGCTGTCATCCTCCCAATGGCCCGAGATCATCAGGATGGCCTTGGGCCGTTCGGGCAGGTCTTTCACCATCTGCACGAAGCTGGCCTCAAGGTTTTTGAACATTGCGCGCCAGTCGGGCATCCAGGGCCAGGGCCCGCCGCCGTGGCTGATGAAATAGGTGGGCATCCGGGTCATCTTGGGTCTCCGTTCTGTTGAGGGAAAGATGCGCCCGCCGGAAGATTCTGGCAACGTCGAGATGTGGCGGGGATTGGTCGGCTGACTGTGCGAAATTGCAGGGGTTGAGGGGTGTCATGCGGTGATCTGCGCTGCCTTGTGCTGGTGGCGGGGGCAGGACGGGCAGGCGCAGGCCCGGCGCAAAGCGGGCTACAAACCGATGGCCACCCCTTGCGCCTTGTCGCAAGGCGCTGTCATAGTCGCTCGACGCTGCGTGACAGGGAGTTCTCAGATGAAGTTTGCCGCCGCCCTTGTGGGCCTGACCGTTCTTGCCACCTCTGCCATGGCGCAGGACCTGCCGGACCTTGCCGGCAAGGAGGTGGTCGTCGTGACCGAAAACGCCTATCCGCCGCTGCAATTCCTTGACAAGTCGGGTGCGCCGGTGGGGTGGGAATATGACGCCATGGCCGAGCTGGCCAAGCGTCTGAACATCACCGTGAAATATGAGAACACCTCATGGGATGCGATGATCCCGGCGGTGTCGGAAGGCCAGTATGACGTCGGCATGACCGGCATCACCATCAAGGAGGAACGCAAGGAAAAGGTCGATTTCTCCGATCCCTACATGCGGTCTGAAATGCTGATGATCGTGCGTGGCGACGAGACGCGGTTCACCGATGCGGCCTCTTTCGCCGCCATCCCCGATCTGCTGATCTCGGCCCAGCCCGGCACCTCGCCCTTCTATGCCGCGATCTATGAAATCCTTGACGGCAACGAGGAAAACCCCCGCGTGGTCAAGTTCGAAACCTTTGGTGCGGGGCTTGAGGCGCTGAAGGCGGGCGATGTGGACCTGACGCTGTCGGACAGCACGGCGGCCAATGGCTATGTGGCGGCCTCGAACGGGGGGCTGAAGATCATCGGTGCGCCGCTCGCGTCCGAGGATTTCGGCTTCATCTTCCCCAAGGGCTCGGATCTGGTGGCGCCGTTCAACGCGGCCATTGCCGCGATGAAGGCGGATGGCACGCTGGATGCCCTGAACCAGAAATGGTTCGTCGACTACAAGATGGGCGAATAAGCACCTCTTGCGGCCCTATCCCCTGCGGTGGGGCCGCAGCTTTTCCGCATGATCCCCAACGCGAAACCCGAAGATGATTTTCCCTGGTGGCTGGTGATCCTGGCCCTGACCGGGGTAGTCCTGTTTTGGCAGATCGCCACTTCGGACGTCTATTCGGCGGCGCTTTCGGCCCTGTCGAAAGGGGTCTGGATCACCGTCGGCGTGGCGGTCGTGGCCTATCTGGGGGCCTGTGTGATTGGGCTTGGCCTGGCGGTGATGACGCTGTCGCGCCACATGATCCTGCGCCAGATCGCCCGGCTTTATATCGAGGTGATGCGCGGTGTGCCGATCATCGTGCTGTTGCTTTACGTTGCCTTCGTGCTGGCCCCCGGTCTGGTCTGGCTGGTGAACGCGGTGCTGGAGCCCCTTGGCCTGTCGCCGCTGCGCACCCGCGATTTTCCGCTGCTCTACAGGGCCGTGATCGCGCTGATGCTGGCCTATTCCGCCTTTCTGGCCGAGATTTTCCGCGCCGGGTTGCAGGCGGTGGACAAGGGGCAGATCGAGGCGGCGCAGGCGCTTGGCCTGAACGGCTGGCAACGGTTTCGCCATATCAGTTTTCCGCAGGCCTTCCGGTTGATCCTGCCGCCCTTGGGCAATGATTTCGTCGCCATGGTCAAGGACAGCTCGCTGGTGGCCGTGCTGGGCGTGACTGATGTGGCCCAGCTGGCCAAAGTGACGGCGGCCGGCAATTTCCGCTATTTCGAAACCTACAACGTGGCGGCCCTGATCTATCTGACCATGACCATCACGCTCAGCCTGATCTTGCGGCGCATCGAACGCCGGCTGCGCACCAGAACCGGGCACGACGCCTGATCCCGCAAATCGGCGCCAAAGCCGCAGCGCCGCCTTCGTTTTGTCACGATTGGGCCCGGCTGACGGCATAAGCCACGGTTTATGCACGCCCTCTATGCCTGTGGGTGTATGCGCATAGGATTGGGGTTCAATTCCAGCGCCGCCGTCCATGTGCCTAGCTTTTGTCACGACCTGCCCTGTGCAAGGGGGCGTCGGGGCCAAACGCCCGACACTCTGGCTGGTGCAGTATTCACATCGAAACCCAGCAGATCCGGCATCTGGCGGATCAGGAAAGGACCCAACCATGACGGATCTTATCGACGACTTTGATCGCATCGCCCTTGGCCTTGGCGTTGCCCTGTCCGACGACTCTGAAGATGGACCTGACGACGAGGACAGCATCGAAGGTGGCATCGATGATGATCTGCTGGAAGGCAGCGAAGGTGACGATGACCTTGACGGCGCAGATGGCGACGACAGCCTGGATGGTGCCGATGGGGATGACAGCCTTGATGGCGGTATGGGCGATGACGACCTGTCGGGCGGCATCGGCAATGACACGCTGACCTCGGGCAGTGGCAACGACCACGTTTACGCCGGCGAAGGCGACGACGACCTTTGGGGCGATGACGGCGACGATGACCTGAACTGTGACGATGGCGACGATTCCGTCGACGGCGGCTTTGGCGACGATGAAGTGTCCGGCGGTCTTGGCGACGACGACCTGGATGGTGGCGATGGCGACGACAGCGTGGACGGTGGCGACGGCGACGACAGCCTTGATGGTGGCGCGGGCGACGACGACATGCTGGGCGGCATCGGAGATGACTCGCTGAACGCGGGTATCGGCAACGATGTGATCGACTCGGGCAGCGGCAATGACGATGTGATCGGCGGCGAAGGCGACGACGACATCTGGGGCGATGACGGCGACGACGACCTGCACGGCGACGATGGCGACGACAGCCTGGATGGCGGCAGCGGCAACGACAGCCTTGGTGGCGGGTCCGGCAATGACAGTGTTGATGGCGGCTCGGGCAAGGACACCATCGCGGGCGGGTCCCAGGATGACAGCCTGCGGGGCGGGCTGGACGACGACGATCTGCTGGGCGGGGGCGGCGATGATGACCTGTCAGGCGGCGCGGGCGACGATTCCCAGTCTGGTGGGGCCAGCAACGACACCCTGTCGGGCGGCAGCGGTGACGACAGCCTGACTGGCGGCGCGGATGACGACGATCTGTCGGGCGATTTCGGACGTGACAGTCTGAACGGCGGCCGTGGTGATGATGACGTGGCTGGCGGTATCGGCCGTGACACTGTCGTCGGCGGTGGTGGCGATGACCACATCGAAGGTGGCGAAGGCGCCGACCGCGCAACCGGCGGTGCGGGACATGACGTGTTTGTCTTTGCCACGCTTGCCGAAATCGCCTCGATCGGCGGTGCCGCTGGTGGTCGCGATGTCATCACCGATTTTACCTCGGGTGAAGATGTGCTCGACTTCAGCGCGCTTGGTCTGACCTACATCGGCGCCGAGGATTACGACGGCACCGCCGGGCAGATGCGTCTTGTCGATACCGCAACCGGTATTGGCCTGCGGATCGACAGCGATGGCGATGGTGCCGCTGACCGCGGCCTGAACCTCTTGGGCGTCGAAGACCTGAACGCGGCGACCGACCTTTTGCTCTGACTGTCCCGTCAGACCTGCCCCGCCTGTCCCGGCGGTACCTTTGCGCCCGGCCTTGTGCCGGGCGTCTTTTCTTCTCTGGACCTTGGTGCAGCCTCTCCCTAGCTTTGACCCAAAGGAGATGCCCAAGATGAACGCCCTGCTTGCCCCCTGGACTGGTGCCTTCGGCCTGCCCCCCTTTGCCGCGATCCGGGATGAGGATTTTGCCCCGGCCTTTGACGCGGCGCTGACCGACACGCGGGCCAACATCGCTGCAATTGCCGACAACCCCGAACCGCCAACCTTCGCCAACACCATCGAGGCGATGGAGCTGGCCGAAGCCTTGCTCGACCGCGTGTCAGGCCTGTTCTACAACCTTGCCGGGGCCGACGCGAATGACACGCGCGAGGCGCTGATGCGCGACCTTGCGCCGAAGATGAGCGCATTTTCCTCCGAGATCACCAATAACAAAACGCTGTCCGGCCGGATCGAAACGCTGTGGCAAAGCCGGCAGAGCCTTGATCTGACGCTGGAACAGGCCCGCGTTCTGGACCTTTATCGCCAGATGTTCGTGCGTTCGGGCGCGCTCTTGCAGGGCGAGGCCGCCGATCGCCTGACGGCGGTCAAGGCCCGGCTGGCGGTTCTGGGCACCCAGTTCAGCCAGAATCTGCTGGCCGAAGAACGCAGCTGGTTCATGCCCCTGTCCGAGGCTGATCTTGAAGGCCTGCCCGATTTCGTCGTGACCGCCGCCCGCGCCGCCGGGGCCGAGAAAGACCAGCCCGGCCCGGTGGTTACCCTGTCACGGTCGCTGATCGTGCCCTTCCTGCAATTCTCGCCCCGCCGCGCCTTGCGACAAAAGGCCTATGAGGCCTGGGTCGCCCGTGGCGCCAATGGCAACGCCCATGACAACCGCGCTATCGCCGCCGAGATCCTGTCCCTGCGGGAAGAGCGGGCGAAACTTCTGGGGTATCACAGCTTTGCCGATTTCAAGCTGGAGCCGGAAATGGCCAAGACGCCCGAGGCGGTTCGCAGCCTCTTGATGCGGGTCTGGGAACCGGCGCGGGCCAAGGCCCTGTCGGATGCCGCCGTGCTGGAGGCGATGCTGCAGGCCGACGGCATCCCCGGCCCGCTGGAGCCGTGGGACTGGCGCTATTACAGCGAGAAGCGCCGTCTGGCCGAGCATGATCTCGACGAGGCGGCGCTGAAGCCCTACCTGTCGCTTGACGCCATGTTGGCCGCGCAGTTCGATTGCGCGAACCGCCTCTTCGGGCTCGAGTTCCGCGCGATCGACGGCCCCTTCTATCACCCCGACGTGCGCGGCTGGGACGTGACACGTGACGGCGCCCATGTGGCGGTTTTCTTGGGCGACTATTTTGCGCGCGGGTCCAAACGGTCCGGCGCCTGGTGTTCGGCCATGCGCAGCCAGCGCAAGCTGGGGGGCGATCAGCGCCCGATCGTGGTGAACGTCTGCAACTTCGCCAAGGGCGATCCGGCGCTTTTGTCCTATGACGACGCCCGCACCCTGTTCCACGAATTCGGCCACGCGCTCCACCAGATGCTGTCAAATGTCACCTATGGCTTCATTTCGGGCACCTCGGTCGCGCGCGATTTTGTCGAACTGCCCAGCCAGCTTTACGAGCATTGGCTGGAAGTGCCCCAGGTGCTGGAAAAACACGCCCGCCATTGGCAAACCGGCGAAGCGATGCCCGCCGACCTGCTGCAACGGCTTCTGGCCGCAGGAACCTACGACCAGGGCTTTGCCACGGTGGAATTCGTCGCCTCCGCCCTTGTCGATCTGGCTTTCCATGAAGGCCCGGCCCCGGCAGACCCGATGCAGAAACAGGCCGAAGTGCTGGAATCCATCGGCATGCCCCGCGCCATCCGCATGCGCCACGCCACGCCGCATTTCGCCCATGTGTTTTCGGGCGACGGCTATTCTTCCGGCTATTACAGCTACATGTGGTCCGAGGTAATGGACGCCGACGCCTTTGCCGCCTTTGAAGAGGCCGGAGACCCCTTTGATCCGGAAACCGCCAAACGGCTGGAAACCTTCATCCTGTCGGCCGGCGGCGCGCAGCCGCCCGAGGCGCTTTACACCCAGTTCCGCGGCCGCATGCCGGGGGTGGAGCCCTTGTTGAAAGGGCGGGGCTTATTGGAACCGGCATGACGCGGGGGGCTCGCCCCCCGCACCCCTGAGGATATTTGGGCACAGAGGATGAAGGCATCTGATCATCCTCTGTGCCTCAAATATCCCCGCCGGAGGCTCCGACCTTGCGGAAAAGCGTCTCGGCTACAGGATCATCGCAACCGGCTGGGCGCGATGCCGAATTTTGCCGCAAAGGCGCGCGACAGGCTGGAGGCCGATGAAAACCCGCAGCGCAGCGCCACCTCGGCCAGAGGGTGGCGGGTGTCGGTGATCATCCGGCGCGCCGCCTGCAGCCGCAAGGACAAGGCATAGGCGGCGGGCGTGAGGCCAAGATTTTCGGAGAAAATCTGTTCCAGTCGGCGGGGAGACAGGCCGACCGCGCTGGCGGTTTCGGCGGCCGTTTCCGGCGCATCCAGCCGCGCCTCCATCCGGGCGATGGCCAGCGCGACCCGCGGGTCAAGCCTTGGGTCGGTCTTGCGCGGGCTGACTTGCGGTTCATGCCCGTCGCGGCCGCTGGTGATGAAGCTCGCGGCCACCTGCAGCGCAAGGGCGGGGCCGTGGCGGGCGCGGATCAGGTGCAGCATCAGGTCGGCCGCTGGCGCCGCCCCGCCGGCTGTAAAACGGTTGCGGTCGATCACGAACCGGTCGGGCTGCACATCGACGGCCGGGTGGGCCGCAGCGAAATCCTCAAGGTCCTCCCAGTGCACGGTTGCCTTGTAGCCCTTCAGCAGGCCCGCCCGCGCCAGCACCCAGCCGCCGGCGTCAATGCCCCCCATCGCCGTGAATTGCGGGGCCATGCGCGACAGTTCGCGGATCAGCGCCGGGGTGGCGCCCAGCCATTGCTGATAGCCTGCGATGATGACCAGCGCATCGGCCCCGGCGGCCGCGGCCAGCGGCCCGTTTGACGGCAGTTCTATCCCGCAGGTCAGGGGCACCGCCTGCCCCCCCGGCGAGACCACGCGCCAGCGGTAAGTCTCGGTTCCCAGATGGCGATTTGCTGCCCGCAGCGGATCCAGCGTCGAGGCCACCTCAAGGATCGAGGCTTGCGGCAGCACCAGAAGCGCCAAGGTGACGGGCTGCCGCGATGCGGCAAAGATCGTTGCGTTTTTTGTCATATATATTGCGTAAATCGCAACGCGCGGCCCTGCAAGCCCGCTATGCTGGCCCAGACAGAATTGGAGAACCCCGATGCCATTGGCCATGAACCGCGAAGTTTTCATCACCTGTGCCGTGACCGGATCGGGCGGCACCCAGGACCGCAGCCCGCATGTGCCGCGCAGCCCCGAGCAGATTGCCAAATCCGCGATTGATGCGGCAAAGGCGGGGGCGGCGATCGTGCATTGCCATGTCCGCGACCCCGAAACCGGCAAGCCCGCCCGCGATCCGGCGCTCTATCGCGAGGTGACCGAGCGCATCCGCGACAGCGGCACCGACGTGGTGTTGAACCTGACCGCCGGCATGGGAGGCGACATCTATTTCGAGGGCACCGAGGACATGGGCCGCATCGGCCCGCGCAGCGACATGGCCGGCGCGACCGAGAGGGTGGCGCATGTGGTGGAATGCCGCCCCGAAATCTGCACGCTGGATTGCGGCACGATGAACTTCAACGAGGCTGATTATGTGATGGTCAACACTCCGGGCATGTTGCGCGACATGGCGCGGCGGATGACGGCGGCTGGGGTTCGCATTGAAATCGAGGCGTTTGATACCGGCCATCTGTGGCTGGCGAAAGAACTGGCGAAAGAGGGCGTGATCCCCGCGCCGACCTTGGTGCAACTGTGCATGGGCGTGCCGTGGGGCGCGCCGGATGATCTGAACACCTTCATGGCGATGGTCAACAATGTGCCTGCGGACTGGCATTGGTCGGCCTTCTCGATTGGCCGCAACCAGATGCCTTATGTGGCGGCCTCGGTGCTGGCCGGTGGGAACGTGCGGGTCGGTCTGGAAGACAACCTGTGGCTGGACAAGGGCGTGCCGGCCAGCAACGGCTCGCTGGTGGAGCGCGTGATCAAGCTGATCGAATGCATGGGCGCGCGGCCGATGACGCCGGCCCAGGGCCGGGTCAAAATGGGTCTGAAGG
>JALQYS010000020.1 GCA_023254015.1 Paracoccaceae bacterium | reverse complement strand
TCATTTCTGCCGCAGAAGATATTGGCCTTGCCAATCCAAACGCCTTGATGCTCGCCAATGAAACCTTTAGTGCCGTAGAGCGCGTAGGCTGGCCTGAAAGCAGAATAATATTAAGCCCGTGCACCATCTATTTGGCTACATCACCGGCGGCAGCCGCGTGCAACTGCCCGACGGCAGCACCGTCAAGGCCAAAGACCTGTCCGGCAAGAACGGCATCCTGTTCCGCCGCGATTCGCAGAGCGGCGCGCTGCACGCCATTCCGCGTAACAAGAGCTGGGGCGAGCTGAACGCCGAGCTGCACAAGAACTGAGCTTGTCCATGGCCACCTTGCCCAACACCCAACTCCTGATCGGCACTGCCAGCGCCGTGTGGCTGATCGGGGCCGCCGTGGCCGGGCATTTGCTGTGGTCGGGCGTGCCGTGGATCTTGGTCATGCTGTTGGCCGCCATGGCTGAACTGATGGCGTTGATCATCTGGCTTTTGGGCAGCACTTTTCATGACCCAGCCAAGCGCTGGGACCTGCCGCCCAACCCGGCTGACGCGCAGCACGGCTGGCGCGGTGTCCTGGGGCGTGCACGGCATGCAACGCAGGCGGCGAGCCGCTTCATGCGCCAGAAAGTGCTGCGCAGGCCCGCCAAGGCCTGAAGTTCAGCAGCGCTCGAACACCGTCACATTGGCCATGCCACCGCCTTCGCACATGGTCTGCAGGCCATAGCGGCCTCCGGTGCGGTGCAAGGCGTGGATGAGCGTGGTGGCCAGCCGCGTACCCGACGCACCCAGCGGGTGCCCCAGTGCGATGGCCCCGCCCTCGGCATTGAGCCGCGCGGGATCGGCATGCAGCGCCCTTTGCCAGGCCAGCGCCACGCTGGCAAACGCCTCGTTGACTTCGTAGAGGTCGATGTCCTGCAGGCGCATGCCGGCCTTGTGCAACGCACGCTGCGTGGCCGGGATCGGGGCCTCGAGCATGATGACCGGGTCATGGCCCAGCACGCTCATGTGGTGGACACGCGCCAGCGGCTCTGCACCCAGGGCTTTCAGGCCGCGTTCATTCACCACCATCACGGCCGAAGCGCCGTCGCAGATCTGGCTGGCGTTGGCCGCGCTGACCACGCCACCTTCCTGCAACAGCTTGACGCTGGCGATGCCTTCCAGCGTCGCGTTGGCGCGCACGCCTTCGTCCTGCGTGTGCAGCTCGCCCAGCGGACCGGCCTCGGCACTGCGGGCCTGCACCGGCACGATCTGGCCCGCCCAGTGCTCACGGGCCTGCGCCGCACGCTGGTGGCTTTGCAGGGCATAGGCATCCAGCTCATCGCGGCTCAGCCCGTATTTGCGCGCCATCTGCTCGGCGCCGCTGAACTGGCTGAACACCACACCCGGGTAACGCTGCTGCATCTGTTCGCCGACGTAGCCGCCCAGGCCCGCTTTGTCAGCCAGGCTGTTGGGCGAGAACATGGGCACACGGCTCATGCTCTCGACACCACCCTGCGCGATGGGGAACAGTCCCCCGGCGCCACCATGACCCATGAGGAAAAGCTGGAAATCGCCGGCCTCCTGGACGAAATGGGGGTGGATATCATCGAGGCGGGCTTCCCGATCGCCTCGGAAGGCGACTTCACCGCGGTTTCGGAAATCGCCCGTCGCAGCCGCAACTCCACGATCTGCGGCCTGGCGCGCGCCAATTACAAGGACATCGACCGCTGCTGGGAGGCCGTGAAGCACGCCAAATCCCCACGTATTCACACGTTTATCGGCACCTCGCCCTTGCACCGCGCGATTCCGAACCTGACCATGGACGAAATGGCGGAGCGGATCCACGACACCGTGACCCATGCCCGGAACCTCTGCGACAACGTGCAGTGGTCGGCGATGGACGCGACGCGGACCGAACATGATTACCTCTGCCGCGTGGTGGAAATCGCCATCAAGGCGGGTGCGACCACGATCAACATTCCCGATACGGTGGGTTACACCGCGCCCCGCGAAAGTGCCGAGTTGATCGCCATGCTTCTGGCGCGGGTGCCGGGTGCTGATAAAGTGATCTTCGCCACCCATTGCCACAATGACCTTGGCATGGCGACCGCCAACGCGCTTGCCGCCGTGGATGCCGGTGCGCGCCAGATCGAATGCACGATCAACGGTCTGGGCGAACGCGCCGGCAACACCGCCTTGGAAGAGGTGGTCATGGCGTTGCGGGTCCGCAATGACATCATGCCCTACAAGACCGGCATTGATACGACGAAGATCATGAACCTGTCGCGCCGGGTGTCTTCGGTGTCGGGCTTCCCGGTGCAGTTCAACAAAGCCATCGTCGGCAAGAACGCCTTCTTGCATGAAAGCGGCATCCATCAGGATGGGGTTTTGAAGAACGTCGAAACCTTCGAAATCATGAAGCCCGCCGATATTGGGCTCACGGCGAAGAACATCGCCATGGGCAAACATTCGGGCCGCGCCGCCTTGCGGGCGAAGCTGAAAGAACTGGGCTATGATCTGGCTGACAACCAGTTGAACGACGTCTTCGTGCGCTTCAAGGCTTTGGCCGACCGCAAGAAAGAGGTCTACGACGACGACCTGATCGCGCTGGTGGCCGATGAGCAGACCAACGACGCCCACGAATTCCTGCAACTGAAAAAGCTGCGGGTGATCTGCGGCACCGAAGGCCCGCAAGAGGCCGACATGGTTCTGTCGGTCGACGGGGTGGATCATCACATCGACGCTACGGGCGACGGCCCGGTGGACGCGGCCTTCAACTGCGTCAAGATGCTGTTCCCGCACAAGGCCCGGCTCGAGATCTATCAGGTCCACGCCGTGACCGAAGGCACCGACGCGCAGGCCACGGTTTCGGTGCGCCTGCAGGAAGAAGGCCGCATCGTCAACGGCTCCTCCGCCGACACCGATACGATCGTGGCATCGACCAAGGCCTATATCAACGCGCTGAACAAACTGATCGTACGGCGGACCAAGTCGGCGCCGGGGGATGATGTGAAGTCGGTAAACTACAAGGATCAGGGCTGATCCGGGTGGCTTTTCCGCCGAAATATTGAAAAACTGCAAGCCCCGGCCAAACCGGCGAAAGGCCGCCGGCCCGGGGCTTGGCCCTTCCCCTTCCCGGCCCCTTTGCCTATATGAAAGCGCCCGCCTCATGCAGCCATGAGTCGCGGGCTTTTTCACCTTCGCGGATCAAGGACCAACCCGGCATGTCACTTTTCAACGGCCTCTTCTCGTCCGACATGGCCATCGACCTCGGCACGGCCAATACGCTCGTGTACATGCGTGGCAAGGGGATCGTGCTGAACGAACCCTCGGTCGTGGCCTATCACGTAAAGGACGGGAAAAAGCAGGTGCTGGCCGTGGGCGAGGATGCCAAGTTGATGCTGGGCCGCACGCCAGGCACGATCGAGGCGATCCGCCCGATGCGCGACGGCGTCATTGCCGACTTCGACAGCGCCGAAGAGATGATCAAGCACTTCATCCGCAAGGTCCACAAGCGCACGACCTTCGCCAAGCCCAAGATCATCGTCTGCGTGCCCCATGGCGCCACCCCGGTTGAAAAACGCGCCATCCGCCAGTCGGTCCTGTCCGCAGGCGCCCGCCGCGCCGGCCTGATCGCCGAACCCATCGCAGCCGCCATCGGCGCAGGCATGCCCATCACCGACCCCACCGGCAACATGGTGGTCGACATCGGCGGCGGCACCACCGAGGTCGCGGTCCTGTCGCTGGGCGACATCGTCTATGCCCGCTCGGTCCGTGTCGGCGGCGACCGCATGGATGAAGCGATCATCAGCTACCTGCGTCGCCACCAGAACCTTCTGATCGGCGAAAGCACGGCCGAACGCATCAAGACCTCCATCGGCACCGCCCGCATGCCCGACGACGGGCGCGGCCTGTCGATGACCATCCGCGGCCGCGACCTGTTGAACGGTGTGCCGAAGGAAACCGAAATCAACCAGGCCCAGGTGGCCGAGGCCCTGTCCGAACCCGTGCAGCAGATCTGTGATGCGGTGATGCAAGCTCTGGAAACCACCCCGCCCGATCTGGCCGCCGATATCGTCGACCGCGGCGTGATGCTGACCGGGGGCGGCGCGCTTCTGGGCGATCTTGACCTTTCCTTGCGCGAACAGACCGGGCTTTCGATTTCGGTCGCCAATGAATCCCTGAACTGCGTGGCCCTGGGCACCGGCAAGGCGCTGGAATACGAAAAGCAACTCTCCCACGTCATCGACTACGACAGCTAAGCTGCGAGACCTGCACAATTTAACTAAAATTGTGCTTCCTCTTGGCCCAAATACTCTGCGGGCGTCCGGGGGTGCAAACCCCCCGGCGCTTTCCGCCCTCACCCGGTTCCAGATCAGGCACCCATGGCCCGCAACACAACCGATCCCGAAGAGTTCCACCGCCCCCTGCGCCGGGTTCTGGTGGGGCTTCTGGTGCTTTTGCTGCTGGCCATCTTCACGCTGTGGCGCATCGACAGCCCGCGCGTCGAACGGTTCCGTTCTGCCCTGATCGACCGTTTCGTCCCCTCCATGCAATGGGCTATGGCCCCGGTCACCTGGGTGGGCGGCGTGGTCGAGGATTACCAGTCCTACTCGCGGCTTCTGGCGCAGAACCAGCAGCTGCGCGAAGAGCTGAAGCAGATGCGGCAGTGGAAAGAGGCCGCGCTGCAGCTGTCGCAGACCAATGCCCGGCTTCTCGACCTCAATCAGGTGCGGCTTGACCCGCGGCTGACCCATGTCACCGGCGTGGTGCTGGCCGACAGCGGCAGCCCCTTTCGCCAATCGGTGCTCTTGAACGTCGGCGCGCGGGACGGAATCGTCGATGGATGGGCCACGATGGATGGGCTCGGCCTTGTCGGGCGCATCTCGGGCGTGGGGGAAAAGACGTCGCGCGTGATCCTTCTCACCGATTCGAACAGCCGCGTGCCGGTGGTGGTGCAGCCTTCGGGGCAGAAAGCCATCCTGTCGGGCGACAATGGCGACCTGCCACCCTTGGATTTCCTTGAGGACCAGACCGAGGTCCGCCCCGGCGATCAGGTGTTTTCCTCGGGCGATGGCGGGGTGTTTCCCGCGGGGCTTCTGGTGGGCTCGGTGGTGCTGGGCAATGACAAGCGGCTGCGCGTGGCGCTGGCCGCCGATTATCAGCGGCTGGAATTCCTGCGGGTGCTGCGCAGCCATGCGCTGGAGACGATCACCGATCAGGGCGCGCTTCTGGCCCCCGACCCGGCCGAGATCCACGGCCCGCCCGCCCCGCCCAGCCTGACGCCCTCGCCTGGCGCGGAGAGCGGCAATGATTGACGGGGTCACCCGCGAGGTCTGGCTGCACCGGATCGTCTTTGTGGTGCTGGCCGCGCTGTTTCTGTTCTTCCGCCTGCTGCCAATGGGCCTTTCGGCCCCCTCGGCCTGCGCCTCGGCCGACAGTTGGTGCCGGGTTTTCGCCTGGCTGGCGCGGATGCCCGGCCCCGACCTTCTCTTGTGCATCGTCTTTGCCTGGACCATGCGGCGGCCCGATTATCTGCCGGTCGCGCTGATTGCCGCGGTGGTGCTGATCGAGGATCTGCTTCTGCTGCGCCCGCCGGGGCTGTGGACGGCGCTGGTGGTGATCGCCTCGGAATTCATCCGCAGCCGCGTCGCCCTGACGCGCGAGCTGAATTTCGCGGTCGAATGGCTGCTGGTTTCGGCGATGATGGTGGCGATGCTGATCCTTTACCGCCTGGCCTTTGGTCTGGTTCTGTTGCCGCAACCGCCCTTCGGCTTTGCGATGGTGCAGATTGTCTGGTCAATCCTGTGTTACCCTGTGGTGGTGTTCCTTTCCCGCGTCGTGCTTGACCTTTACAAGCCCGGCATGGGCGAGGTTGACGCACATGGGAGGCGGTTGTGAAACGGGCGGCCCGCGATATCGAGGCTTCCGCGCGCCGGGTGACCCGGCGGGCCCTGCTGATTGGCGGGGGCATGGGGGCGATGTTCGCCGCCCTGGGCTGGCGGATGCGCTATCTTGGCGTCGAACAGGCCGACCAGTTCCGGCTTCTGGCCGAGGAAAACCGCATCAACATGCGGCTGATCCCCCCGACCCGCGGCGTGATCCATGATCGCAACGGCAAGGTTCTGGCCGAGAACGAACAGAATTACCGCGTCGTCATCACCCGCGAGGATGCCGATGACGTTCAGGCGGTTCTGAACCGCCTGTCGCATGTCATCCCGCTGACCCGGCACGACATGAACGAGGCGCTGGATGCGCTGGAAAAGAACAGCCCCTTCGTGCCGATCACCGTCAAGGACCGGCTGAGCTGGGAGGAGTTCTCGCGCGTGGCACTGAACACGCCGGCGCTGGCGGGGATCACCCCCGAAACCGGCATGTCCCGCCACTATCCCCGCGACACCGATTTCGCCCATGTCATCGGCTATGTCGGCCCGGTGTCGGAAAAAGACCTTGAAGGCGTCGAGAACCCGGATCCGGTGCTGCGCATCCCCAAGTTCCAGATCGGCAAGATCGGGGTGGAAAAGTGGCTGGAGGACACGCTGCGCGGTCAGGCCGGCACGCGCCGGATCGAGGTCAACCACGTCGGGCGGGTGATGCGAGAGCTGGACCGCGCCGAAGGCACGCCGGGCAGCGATGTGCATCTGACGCTGGACGCGGGCGTGCAGAACTTCATTCAGGCCCGTCTGGGCGAGGAAAGCGCCGCCTGCGTGGTGATGGACGTCGAGAATGGCGACATCATCGCTGCCGTCTCGGCCCCGTCCTTTGATCCGAACCTGTTCGTGCGCGGCATCTCGAACGCGGACTTTCGGTATCTGATGGATCACGACCACCGCCCGATGGCCAACAAGGCCGTGCAGGGCGCCTATCCGCCGGGATCGACCTTCAAGATGGTCACGGCGCTGGCCGCCCTCGAAGATGGCGTCATCACCCCCGAAAGCACCTTCCACTGCCCCGGCCATTACGAGGCCGGCGGGCGCAAGTTCCACTGCTGGCGGCGCGGCGGGCATGGGGCCGTCAATCTGGAACGCAGCCTGATGGAAAGCTGCGACGTCTATTATTACGAAGTGGCGCTGAAGGTGGGCATCGACAAGATCGCCGAGATGGGCCGCCGTCTTGGCCTTGGGGTGCGCCACGATCTGCCGATGTCGGCCATCACCGAGGGCAACATGCCCGACAAGGCCTGGAAGCTGGAGCGCCATCAGGCCGAATGGCGGATCGGCGACACGATCAACGCCTCGATCGGTCAGGGCTATGTGCTGACCTCTCCGCTGCAACTGGCGGTGATGACGGCGCGGCTTGCTTCGGGCCGGGCGGTCAAGCCGCGTCTGGTGCGGGCGATCGACGGGCAGGAGGTGCCAGTCGAACCGGCCGAGCCGCTGGGGCTGGCCAGTTCGAACCTGACGCCGGTGCTGAACGGCATGGTGGCGGTGATGAACGGCAAGGCCGGCACGGCGCGGTCGGCCCGGATCGTGGCCGATGGCATGACGATGGCCGGCAAGACCGGCACGGCACAGGTGCGCAACATATCGGCGGCCGAACGCGCGGCCGGGGTGATCTCGAACGACCAGTTGCCCTGGAACCGCCGCGACCATGCGCTGTTCGTGGGTTTTGCCCCGGCCGACAAGCCGCGCTATGCGGTGGCGGTGGTGGTGGAACATGG
>JALQYS010000109.1 GCA_023254015.1 Paracoccaceae bacterium | reverse complement strand
GGGGTGATCGCCTCGCTAGCCGACGCGACGCGCTAGCCGACGGGGTTGTGTTGACCGCGATCCGGGGTCTGATCGGCCGGCGTACACTGGCGGAATGGAGACGTCGATCGCTGACCTGCTCCCAGGCACGACACGGCTCGCCGCCTTCATGGTGGCGTCGCTCGCGATGCTGCTGACGCCCGGCCCGGCGGTGATGTACATCATCGCCCGCGGGATCGGTCAGGGATGGCGGGCGGGGGCGGCGTCGGCGCGGGCCAGATGAGCCGCGTGGATTCAACCCGCATCGCGGCCCAGAAAGCGCGCGACATGGCCGAGGTTCTGGGCCTGCCCCAATCGCCCACCATCGGCTCTGTCGTGGCTTCGGATGCGTTTTTCCCCTTCCCCGACGGACTTTTGACGGCGGCCGAGGCCGGGGCCACGGCGCTCATCCAGCCCGGCGGCAGTATGAACGATGCCGCCGTGATCGAGGCCGCCGACAAGGCGGGGCTGGCCATGGTGTTCACCGGCCAGCGGCATTTCCGGCACTGAGGGCCCATGCGCGTTCTGGCTCTGACCGCCGTTCTGTCGTTTCTGCTGGATCAGGGCAGCAAGCTGGCCGTGATCCACGGGCTTGACCTGCGCAACCGGGGCGAGGTCGACGTGATTGACCCCCTGCTGAACTTTCGCTGGGCCGAGAATCGCGGGGTGAATTTCGGCCTGCTGGCAGGGCATTCCGAAATCACGCGCTGGCTGCTGATCCTGCTTGCCGTGGCCATTTCAGCCTGGGTGATCCGCTGGGCCAAGCGCGATGGCTTCGGCCGCTGGGGCATGATTTCGGCCGGGCTTCTGGTAGGGGGCGCGGCCGGCAATGTCATTGATCGCGTCGCCTATGGTTATGTGGCCGATTTCCTGAACATGTCTTGTTGCGGCATCGAAAACCCCTATGCCTTCAACGTCGCGGATATTGCGATCTTTGTCGGGGCGGTCGGTCTTGTTCTCTTTACCGGGAAAGGCCAGACTGGCAGAGGCGCGCGCAAGGCCCGATAACACCCCGTGACGCGGGCGGGGCTTTGCGTTAGAAGGTCCGAACAGCCCGCAAGGGGACAAAGGAGGCAGGCATGACGGCAGCACGTTTGGTTCTCGCGATTGCGGGTGCTTCGCTGCTGGCGGTTGCCGGATGCGGTGGCGCGCGCGACAAGCCGCCGCAACTGATGAACCTGCGCTCCTCCACCAATGGGCCGGACGAATTTTCCATCGTGCCGCCCAAGCCTCTGGAAATGCCCGAAGATCTGGCGGCCCTGCCCGAACCCACGCCGGGCGGCGAAAACCGCACCGACCAGCGACCCAAGGATGATGCCGTTCTGGCGCTGGGCGGCACCCCCCGCACGGCCAGCGAGAATGTGCCGGCCGCCGATGGCGCGCTTCTGGCCTATGCCGGGCGCGCGGGCGTCTCGGGCGACATCCGCCCGACCCTTGCCGCGGCTGATGTGGAATACCGTCGCAAGAACAATGGACGGCTGCTGGAGCGCCTGTTCGGCACCAACGTCTATTACCGCGCCTATCGCAAGCAAGCGCTTGACCAGCAGTCCGAGTTGGAACGCTGGCGCGCGGCGGGCGCAGGCACGCCCTCGGCCCCGCCCCGCAAGGCGGGCGAGCGTTAAGGCGCCGGTTTTCCATCACATTCACGCCAACGGGCTTTCGCCGTCCGGTCGTCTGGCCTAGGTTCCGGGCAACCATGCCCTTGCCCGAGGTTTCCCGATGCGTCTGTCCCTTGCCGCCCTTGCCCTTGGTCTGTCGGCAGCGCCGCTTTGGGCCAATGAGGTATCGACCTTCACGCTGGACAACGGGCTGGAACTGGTGGTGATCGAGGATCACCGGGCGCCGGTGGTCACGCAGATGGTCTGGTATCGCATCGGCGCGGCGGATGAGGCGCCGGGCCATTCCGGCATCGCGCATTTCTTTGAACATCTGATGTTCCAGGGCACGGATGATCTGGCCCCGGGCGAATTCTCGGCCACGGTCGAGGCGCAGGGCGGTAATGACAACGCCTTTACCAGCTATGACTATACCGCCTATTTTCAACGGGTTGCCACTGATCGTCTGGATCTGATGATGCAGATGGAGGCCGACCGGATGCGCGATCTGACGCTGTCCGAAGAGGATGTGGCGACCGAACGCCAGGTCATCGTCGAGGAACGCGGCCAGCGCACGGACAGCGATCCGGGCGCGCTTTTGAACGAGCAGATGGCGGCGGCGCAATTCATGAACCATCCCTACGGTCGCCCCGTCATCGGCTGGATGCACGAGATCAAGGCCCTGACGCGAGAGGATGCGCTGGCCTTCTATCGTGCCAATTACGCGCCGAACAACGCGATTGTGGTGGTGGCGGGCGATGTGACCCCAGATCAGGCGCTGAAACTGGCCGAAACCCATTACGGCCCGCTGGAACCTTCGGCCGACATCGCCCCGCGCCTCCGCCCGACCGAACCGCCGCAACTGGGCGAACGGCGCATCGTCCTGCAGGACGAACGGGTGTCGGAACCCTATGTCATCCGCAGCTATCTGGCGGCCGAGCGCAACCCCGGTGACCAGCGCAAGGCGGCGGCGCTGACGCTTCTGGCCGAGGTTCTGGGCGGCAATCCCACCACCTCGGTTCTTGCGCGCGACTTGCAGTTCAAACGCGGCGTCGCAACCTGGTCGGCAGCTTTTTATGACGGAACGACGGTCGATCCCGATACTTTCGGCGTCTATGTCATGCCGGTTCCGGGCGTGTCGCTGGCCGATGCCGAAGCGGCGCTGGACGAGGTGATTGCTGGCTTTCTGAAAGACGGCGTTGATCCTGACGAGCTGGCCCGTATCAAGATGCAGGTCCGCGCCGCCACCATCTATGGCCGCGACAGTGCCGAAGGTCTGGCGCAGGTCTATGGGCAGGCGTTGGCAGTGGGCCTGACGGTGAAGGACGTGCAGGATTGGCCCGACATCCTGCAATCGGTCACCGAGGACGAAATCATGGCGGCCGCAGCCGAAGTGTTTGACAAACGCCGCGCCGTCACCGGCTGGCTGCAAGCGCCTGCCAAGGCAGAGGAGGCCACCGAATGATGCTGCGCATCGCCCTGTTCCTGCTGGCGCTGGCCACACCCCTGCGCGCCGAGATCGCCATTCAGGAAGTCACCTCGCCCGGTGGCATCAAGGCTTGGCTCGTGGAAGATCACAACATCCCCTTCATGGCGCTGGAGTTGCGCTTTCGCGGCGGCACCTCGCTGGACCAGCCGGGCAAGCGCGGGGCGGTGAACCTGATGGCCGCCACGCTGGAGGAAGGCGCGGGCGAGATGGACGCCCAAGGCTTTGCCACCGCGCGTGATGGTCTGGCGGCCAAGATCGGCTTTGGCGCGGGGGCCGACGAGATTTCGGTCTCGCTGCAGGCGCTGACCGAAAACCGCGCGGCGGCGGTTGACCTTTTGCGGCAGGCCCTGACCGCGCCGCGCTTTGATGCTGACGCGGTTGATCGGGTGAAGGGCCAGGTTCTGGCCGGCCTGCGCGCCGAAGAGCAGGATCCCGGCGCAATTGCCGGCAAGATTGCCCGTGCGCGGGGCTATGGCGACCATCCTTATGGCTCCTCCGGCGATGGCACGATCGACAGCGTCACGGCGCTGACGCGCGACGATGTGCTGGCGGCCTGGCAGGGGGCAATCGCGCGGGACCGGCTGTATGTGGCCGCGGCGGGCGACATTTCGGCGGCAGAGCTGGGCGCGCTTCTGGACGAATTGCTGGCCGGGCTGCCTGCTACCGGATGGCCGATGCCGCCCAAGGCGGTTTTGAACGAACAGGGCGGCGTCACGGTTCAGCCTTTCCCCGGCCCGCAATCGGTGGTGCTGTTCGGTCACAGCGGCATCGGCTTTGACGATCCGGATTTCTTTGCCGCCACCCTGCTCAACGACATTCTGGGGGGCGGGCGGTTCTCGGCCCGGCTGATGCAAGAGGTCCGCGAAAAGCGCGGGCTGACCTATGGAATTGGCACGGGGCTGGCCAGTCGTGACCTGTCGGCGGAATGGACGGGGCAGTTTCAGGCCAGCAATGAAAAGGTGGCCGAGGCGATTGACGTGGTGCGCGCAGAATGGGCGCGCATGGCCAAGGACGGCGTGACCGAGGAAGAGCTGGCCACGGCGAAAACCTACATGACCGGCGCCTATCCCCTGCGTTTTGACGGCAATGGGGCGATTGCCAACATTCTGGTCGGCATGCAGATGCTGGGCCTGCCGTCAGACTATCCGAAAACCCGCAATGACAAGGTGAACGCCGTCACGATGCAGGACATCCGCCGTGTCGCCGCCCGGCTGATGAAGCCCGAGAACCTGTCCTTCGTGGTGGTGGGCGAACCGGTGGGGGGCGAGGCGAACGAATAGCCTTTCGGCCCGAATCTGTGGCCTTGCCCGGCAGGGCCTGCTATCCTTTGCGGTATGACTCTGCATGACCCCAACATATCCGGTTCGTCCCGGCCGGTGATCCGCCCCTTGGATGAGGCGGCCATTAACCGCATCGCGGCCGGCGAGGTGGTGGAACGCCCCGCCTCGGCCGTCAAGGAGCTGGTTGAAAACGCGCTGGACGCCGGCGCGCGGCGCATCGCGGTGGATTACGCGGTGGGCGGCAAGGTGCTGATCCGTGTCACCGATGACGGCTGCGGCATGACCGCCGAAGATCTGCCTTTGGCCGTAGCGCGGCACGCGACCTCCAAGATTGACGGGTCCGACCTTCTCAACATCCGCTCCTTCGGTTTTCGCGGCGAGGCGCTGGCCAGCCTTGGCGCGGTGGGTCGGCTGACCGTCACCAGCCGGGTCGAGGGCGGCGAGGGCGCGCAGATCACCGTGGCGGGCGGTCAGATGACCGGCCCACGCCCCGCGGCGGCGCAAAAAGGCACCGTGATCGAGCTGCGCGATCTCTTCTATGCCACGCCCGCGCGGCTGAAGTTCCTGCGGACCGACCGGGCCGAGGCGCAGGCGATTGCCGAGGTGGTGCGGCGGCTGGCCATGGCAGAACCTTCGGTCGGATTTACCCTGTCCGAGGTGGTCGAAGGCGCGGCCCCTCGGGTGATCTTCCGCGCCGATCCGCAGTCGGGCGATTTCTTCGACGCGCTTCATGGCCGACTGAGCGGAATTCTGGGCGCTGACTTCACCACCAATGCGCTGAAGATCGACGTCGAACGCGACGGGCTGCGGCTGACGGGATATGCCGCGCTGCCGACCTATTCGCGTGGCTCTTCGGTGCAGCAGTTCGTCTTTGTGAACGGCCGTCCCGTGCTGGACCGCATGCTTCTGGGCGCGCTGCGGGTGGCCTATTTCGACTTTCTGTCGCGGGACCGGCATCCGGCCGCCGTGCTGAACCTGATCTGCGACCCCGAGCGGGTGGATGTAAACGTGCATCCGGCAAAGTCCGAGGTGCGGTTCCGCGAGCCCGAGGCGGCGCGCAGCCTGATCATCACCGGCCTGCGCACCGCGCTGTCGGGGGCGGGCCATCGCGCCAGCACCACGGTGGCCGATGCGACGCTTGCCGCGCTCCGGCCCGAAGCGGCGGCGCAGGCGATGGCCCCGCGCATCTATCAGATGGATCGCCCCTCGCAGGCCAGCTTTGCCCGGGCTGCCGAATGGCAGGCCCCTGCCAGCACCGGCTTTGCCGAAACCCCTCTGGCGCGGGTAGAGCCCGCCGATGAGCGGCCGCAGGCCGACGAAGAGGCCTATCCGCTGGGCGCCGCCAAGGCGCAGCTTCACGGCAATTACATCGTCGCGCAAACCGCGCGCGGCATGGTGATCGTCGATCAGCACGCCGCGCATGAACGGCTGGTCTATGAGCGGCTGAAGCGGCAGATGGCCGAGGCCGGCATCAAGGCGCAGGCGCTGCTGATCCCCGAGATCGTCGAACTGTCGCCCACCGATGCCAGCCGCCTTCTGGACCATGCCGAAGAACTGGCGCGGCTTGGCCTCGCGATCGAACCCTTTGGCGGCGCGGCCGTGGCGGTGCGCGAAACGCCCGCCATTCTGGGTGCGGTTTCAGCCGCGGACCTGTTGCGCGATGTGCTGGATGAATTGGCCGACTTGGGCCGCATCGACAGCCTGCAGGCAAAGATCGAGGCGATCCTGTCGCGCATGGCCTGCCATGGCTCGGTCCGCTCGGGCCGCGGTCTGCGGCCGGACGAGATGAACGCCCTCTTGCGCGAAATGGAGGCGACGCCCCATTCGGGCCAATGCAACCACGGGCGGCCAACCTATGTGGAGTTGAAGTTGCACGATATCGAACGGTTGTTCGGCCGCAGATGATCACCCTGTTCGGACAAAGCTATGCCTGGAATTCCTCCGAAGTGCTGGTCGTCGGGGGCCTTCTCGCGCTGCTCGTCGGCCTCCTCCTCCTGACGCTGCGCAGCGCCGGGCGGTCAGCCAAGGCGGCCGAGCCCCTGATGCGCGAAGTGGCCTGGATGGCAAGCCGCGTGCAGGCGCTGTCGGAAGGGCAGGAGCGTCTGGCAGGCGGCTTGCACCATGTCTCGGAAAATCAGGCCGTCAGCCAATCGGCCATGCTGCAGGTGATGGAGCAGCGTCTGGCCGAGGTGACGCGGCAGATGGGCGAAAGCCTGCACGGCACCGCCACCCGCACTGCGCGCAGCTTGGGCGAGTTGCAGCAGCGGCTGGAAACCATCGACAAGGCGCAGGCCAATATCGAGAAGCTGTCCGGCAACGTGCTCAGCCTGCAGGATATTCTTGCCAACAAGCAGACCCGTGGCGCCTTTGGCGAGATTCAGTTGCACGACATCGTGCAAAAGGCGCTGCCGGCGGATGCCTATACGATGCAGGCGACGCTTTCGAACGGCAAGCGGGCCGATTGCCTGATCCACCTTCCAAGCCCGCCCGGCCCCATCGTGATTGACGCCAAATTCCCGCTGGAGGCCTATGAGGCCCTGCGCCGGGCCGACAATCCCCGTGCCCTGGCCGAGGCGCAGACGCTTTTGCGCGGCGCGGTGCGCGTCCATATCAAGGCGATTGCCGAGAAATACATCCTTGAAGGCGAAACCGCCGGTGGAGCGCTGATGTTCCTGCCCTCCGAGGCGGTCTATGCCGAGTTGCATGCGAATTTCTCCGAAGTGGTGCGCGAGGGTTTCGCAGCAAGGGTCTGGATCGTATCGCCCACCACCTGCATGGCCACGCTGAACACCATCCGCGCCGTGCTGAAGGATGCCCGGATGCGCGAACAGGCCGGTGCGATTCGCACCGCGCTGCGTCAGTTGCACCGCGATGTGGAAATCGTGGTAGAGCGGGTGGACAAGCTGAACACCCATTTCAATCAGGCCCGCCAGGACCTTGACGGCATTTCCACCGCCGCCGAACGGGCAGGCAAACGCGCGGCGCGGCTGGACAATTTCGATTTTGAGGAATTGAAGCCGAACGATCCCAGCCCGATTCTTGGACCACAGGCCGCCGAATGATCCGCCACCTGACCCCCGCTGACTATACCGCCATGCCTTGGGTCAACGGCAAGGGCACGACGATTGAGATGCTGCGGCTGGAGGAGGGCGGGCGGCTGCGGTTGCGGCTGTCACGCGCCTCGGTGGTAGAGAACGGCGATTTCTCGATCTTTCCGAATATCGAGCGGAACCTGACGGTGCTGACCGGCCCCGGATTCGATCTGGCGGGCGCGGGGGTTCAACTGTCGGCGCGGCCTTTGGTGCCGGTGGCCTTTGCAGGCGATGTGCCGCTGCGGGCCACGGGCGTTTCGGTGCCGTCGGATGATTTCAACGTGATGACCGACCGCGCGCTTCCCCGCCCTGAAGTGGCCGTCGTCACCGGACAGCTGCATCTTCTGCCGGGGGATCTGCTGGCCGTCTATGGGCTGGGTTCGGCCGTGGTGAATGGCCGTGCGATGCGTGCGGGTGACCTCATCCTTGCCGATGAGGCCTTGCAGGTTTCGGGGCAGGTGTTGCTCGTGCGGGCCTTTGGCGTGACCCTTAACCCTTGAACGGAGCCATCCCGGCGCGGGCCAGCGCGTCGGCGCGCTCGTTCTCGGCATGGCCCGCGTGGCCCTTGATCCACTTCCAGGTCACCTTGTGGCGGGCCTGCGCCGCATCCAGCCGCTGCCAAAGCTCGGCATTCTTGACCGGAGCCTTTGCGGCCGTGCGCCAGCCGTTCCGCTTCCAGCTGTGGATCCATTCGGTCACGCCGTTTTTGACATAGGCGCTGTCGGTGACGATGGTGATTGCGACATCGCGGCTTAGCGCCTCCAGCGCCGAGATGGCGGCCATCAGCTCCATCCGGTTGTTGGTGGTGGCAGGCTCGCCCCCCGACAGTTCGCGCTCTTTCACCACGGCGCCGCCTTCGCGGGCGATCATCAGCACACCCCAGCCGCCGGGGCCGGGATTGCCCGAACAGGCACCGTCGGTATAGGCGAAAAGCTCTGGCATCTGTCCCCCTTGCATCACGCGGCAGGGATAGGATCATGTGGCGCGGCGGTCAACCGCGTGACGCGGCGTTGCCCATGACAGCGGGCGGCACGCCGTGCAAAGTGCCGTCAGGAGGACCGTCATGACCGTATATCCCCATCTGCTTGCCCCGCTTGATCTGGGCCAGGTCACCTTGAAGAACCGGGTTCTGATGGGGTCGATGCACACGGGCCTTGAAGAAACCGGCGACTGGAACCGCGTGGCTGAATTCTATGCCACCCGGGCGCGGGGGGGCGTTGGGCTGATGGTGACGGGCGGTATGGCACCGAACCGCGAAGGGGGGGTGTTTCCCGGCGCGGCGGGCCTGTTCACGGCGCGAGACATCGAAAACCACCGGCAGGTGACGGACCGGGTGCATCAGGCGGGCGGGCGGATTGCCATGCAGATCTTGCATGCGGGCCGCTATGCCTATGGGCCGGACTGCGTTTCGGCCAGCGCGGTGAAATCGCCGATCTCGCCCTTTGCCCCCAAGGAGCTGGACGAAGACGGCATCGAAAAGCAGATCGCCGATATCGTCACGGCCGCTGTCCGCGCGAAAGAGGCAGGCTATGACGGGGTGGAGGTGATGGGGAGCGAGGGCTATTTCCTGAACCAGTTCCTTGTCACCCATACCAACCGCCGCAACGACCGCTGGGGCGGGCCTTACGAAAACCGCATCCGCCTTCCGGTCGAGGTGGTGGCCCGGGTGCGGGCGGCGGTGGGGCCGGATTTCATCGTGATCTACCGGATTTCCCTGATCGACCTGATCCCCAATGGCCAGACCTGGGACGAGGTGGTGACACTGGCCCGCGCGATCGAAGGGGCGGGGGCCAGCCTTTTGAACACCGGCATCGGCTGGCATGAGGCGCGGGTGCCGACCATTGCGACCAGCGTTCCCCGCGCGGCCTTTGCTCATCTGACGGGGCGCTTGCGGCAGGTCGTGGGGATTCCCGTCATCACCTCGAACCGGATCAACACGCCCGAGGTGGGGGAGGCGCTTTTGGCCGATGGCATGGCCGACATGGTCAGCATGGCGCGGCCCTTCCTTGCGGATCCGGATTTCGTGGCCAAGGCAGCTTCGGGGCGGGCGCGGGAAATCGCGCCCTGCATCGCCTGCAACCAGGCATGTCTGGACCATACGTTCAGCGGCAAGCTGACCTCGTGCCTTGTGAACCCGCGGGCCTGCCATGAGACGGTTCTCAGCTATGCGCCCACCGGGGCGCCCAAGCGGCTGGCCGTGGTGGGGGCGGGGCCTGCGGGGATGATGTGCGCCATGGTGGCCGCGCAGCGCGGGCACAAGGTGGTGCTGTTCGACAAGGCCGGCGCGCTGGGCGGGCAGCTGAACCTTGCCCGACAGGTTCCGGGCAAAGAGGAGTTCCACGGTCTGGTCGACTGGTTCACGCATGAGGTGCCGCGTCTTGGGGTTGATGTGCGTCTGGGCAGGGCGGTGGAGGTGGCCGACCTTGCGGGCTTTGATTCCGTGGTGGTGGCCACGGGTGTCAGCCCGCGTGATCCAGGAATTCCGGGGCAGGCGCGCGCGCTGGGCTATATCGATGTGCTGAAAGGGGCCAAGGTCGGCCCCCGTGTGGCCGTCATTGGAGCCGGTGGCATCGGCTTTGACGTGGCTGAGTTTCTGGTGGCGGGCGGCCATTCCGCCACGCTCCACCCCGAGGAATGGCGGCGCGAATGGGGGGTGGGCGACCCTGCGCTGACGCCCGGCGGTCTGGCCGTTCCGGCACCCGAGCCGCCAGCCCGTCAGGTCTGGCTCTTGCAGCGAAAGGCGGAAAAGCCGGGGCGCGGCCTTGGCAAGACCACCGGCTGGATTCACCGTGCCGCCCTGCAGGCCAAGGGGGTGAAGATGCTGGGTGGCGTCAGTTATGACCGCATCACCGACGAGGGTCTGTGGATCACCCGCGATGGCAAGGCAGAGCTGCTGGCGGTGGATGACGTGGTCTTGTGCGCGGGGCAGTTGCCTGAGCGTGGGCTTTACGATCGACTGATCGCGGCGGGGATCGAGGCCCATGTCATCGGCGGGGCCGATGTCGCGGCCGAGCTGGACGCCAAGCGTGCCATCGATCAGGGCGCAAGGCTGGCGGCCAGCCTTTAGCGGCCGCCAGCGCCGCCGCTATTCCGCTGCCGCCCGCCATTCCTTCCAGCGCAGGAAGACATTGGCGCCGATTGTTGAAAACGGCTGTGGCGGCAGTCTGGCGGGCTCGGCCTCGGCGGTGAAATGCCGGGTGATCGCGCTTTGCACGCCGCTGGCCAGTTCCGCCGCGCCGATCCCGGTCAGCGTGCCGCGCGCCGTGCCAAGGCCGTTTTGCACGCATCCGGCATAAAGGCCGTCGTCCAGCTGCCGCATCACCGCGACGGCATTCTTTGAAAGGCACAGGTGGCCCGCCCAGACAAACTCCATCTTCGCGCCGCGCAGTTGCGGAAAGCGGTCGTCGAATTTCTGGCGATGCACGGCGGCGGTGCGGCGCAGACTGGCCTCCGAGGCGACCATGCCCGGCTCGAAAGTGGCGCAGGTGCGGGTGATGATGCGGTTGCCGCCCTGACCGCTGTCGATGCGGCGCATGGTGGTGCCCATCGGATCGGACGGGGTGATGCCCCAACGCGGGGCGCCACCCAGCCGGGCGCAGGTCGCGGCGTCCATCTCGACCGACATCGAAGCATACAGAAAGACATGCATCAGCCGGTTCTTGGCAAAGCCAAAGCTTTCCAGCTGGCCGTTGTTGGTGAAGATCACCTTTGCCGCCGTAACCCGGGCCTTGGGCGTTTTCACCAGCCAGCCCTTGCCCTGACGGTCAATGCCCAGAACCGGAGTGTTCTCGTAAACCCCCACGCCGTGACGCCGCAGCCCCTCGCCAAAGCCGCGAATATACCCGGCCGGCTGCAGCATCACCGTGCCGGGGGTGTAAAGACCCGAGACATAGTGCCGGCTGCCGGTCAATTCGGTCATGGCGCGGGCATCAAGATACTCGCTGCCCTCGCCGATGGTTTTCAGGTGTTCGGCATAGGACCGGTTCAGCGCATCGGCCTTTTCGCTGGCCGCACCGTTCACCTTGCCGGCCCGGTCAAAGAAGTTCGGGTCGATGCCATAATCGGCCACCACATCGGCGGCAAAGGCGATGGCGCCCCGGTTCATGTCGATCATCGCCCGGTCATCGCCATGGCCGGCGTAATCGTCTGACTGCAATTCGTGCGGCAGGTCGATCATGAAGCCCGAATTGCGGCCCGAGGCGCCTTCGGCCAGACGGCTGGCTTCCAGCACCGCAATGCGCGCGCCGGGGTTCAACTGCTGCAGGCGCCGCGCGGCGGAAAGGCCGGCAAAGCCGCCGCCGATCAGGGCAAAGTCAACGGTCTGATCGGCGTCCAGCACCACCGGGGCAGGCTGCCCCGGCAGGATCGCCGACCATGCGGCGGGGCCACGGTGAAGAGGCGTCCGCCGCGCGGTGTAGTTGGTCATTCAAACAGCCTCATCCACATCATCGGCCAGATCGACCCAGATGGTTTTCAGTTGCGTATACTGGTCATGGGCGTGGATGCCATTGTCACGCCCGCCAAAGCCCGACTGCTTGAAGCCGCCGAAGGGGGTCGAGATATCGCCCTCGCCAAAGGAGTTCACCGTCACAGTCCCCGCCCGGATGGCACGCGCGCCACGGATCGCGCGTTTGACATTCGCGGTGAAGATCGAGGCGGCAAGCCCGTATTCCGTGTCATTGGCCAAGGCAATCGCCTCGTCAAAGCTGTCAACGGTCAACACCGACAGGACCGGCCCGAAGATTTCCTCGCGGGCCTGTTTGGCGTCACGAGCAACCTCAAGGATGGTGGGCTCCACAAAACCCGCATCGGCCTTGCCGCCCATCAGAACCTTGGGGCCTTTGCCAAGGTAAGAGGCAACCTTGTCATAGTGCGCCTTCGAGACCAAGGCCCCCACACGGTTCACCGGGTCCAGGGGATCGCCCATCGGCCATTCGCGGGCATGGGCATAGATGCGCTCCAGAAGCGCGTCCTTCACCCCCTTCTGCACGATCAGCCGCGACGAGGCCGAGCAATTCTCGCCCATGTTCCAGAAGGCGCCGTTGACGATATGCGCCGCCACCCGGTCCAGGTTTTCGGCATCATCCAACACCACGGCCGGGTTCTTGCCGCCCATCTCCAGCGTGACTTCCTTCAGGTTCGATTCGCCGGCGTATTTCAGGAAACGCCGTCCGGTCGCGGTTGATCCGGTGAAAGACACGGCATCAATGTCCATGTGGCGGCCGATCGGCTCGCCCACCTCGGCGCCGCCGCCGGGCAGCACGTTGAACACGCCCGCGGGAATGCCCGCCTCCATCGCCAGTTCGGCCATGCGCAGCGCGGTCAGGCTGGTTTCCAGCGCCGGCTTGACGATGATCGAGCAGCCCGCCGCCAAGGCCGGGCCGATCTTCCACGCCAGCATCAGCAGCGGAAAGTTCCACGGCAGCACCAGCCCCACCACACCCACGGGCTCGCGCACGATCATGGCGATGTGGTTGTCAGACGCAGGCGCCACCTGATCATAGATCTTGTCGATCAGCTCGGCATGCCATGTCAGGCAGTTGATGGTTTCGGGCACATCGACGGTTTCGCAGTCGAAAATCGTCTTGCCGGAATCCAGCGATTCCATCACCGCCAACTCGCGTGCATTGCGGCGGACCAGCTTGGCCAGCCGGATCAGCGCCTCTTTGCGATCGCGCGGGTGCAGGCGCGACCAGCGGCCATCTTCAAAGGCATCGCGGGCCTTCTGCACGGCGAAATCCACATCTTCCGGCCCGCAGGCGGCCACCTGTGCCAGCACCGCGCCGGTGGCGGGGTTTA
>JALQYS010000107.1 GCA_023254015.1 Paracoccaceae bacterium | reverse complement strand
TGCAGGCGTGGCGGGCCTTCGGCCATCTGACCGGGCATTGGGCCTTGCGCGGCTATTCGATGTTCATCATCGCCGACAAGGCCACCGACGCCCCCTTGGGCATGTCTGGCCCCTGGTTCCCCGAAGGCTGGCCCGAGCCGGAAATCGGCTGGTCAATCTGGGCGCCGCAGGCCGAGGGCAAGGGTGTGGCCTTTGAGGCCGCAACCGCCGCGCGGGCCTGGGCCTATGAGGTGCTGGGCTGGACGACGGCGATTTCGCTGATCGTCGATGGCAACGCCCGGTCCGAGGCGCTGGCGGCCCGGATGGGCTGCACGCTGGAGGGGGAATTTACCCATGAAGTCTATGGCAAAAGCCTGATCTATCGTCACCCCGGACCGGAGTCTGCCGCATGACCGACGCCACCCAACGCGCCGCCGAGATCTTGAAAGAGCATCGCCAGTCGATCGACCGGCTCGATGCCATTCTGGTCTTTACGCTGGCCGAACGCTTCAAGCACACGCAGGCCGTGGGCCGGCTGAAGGCGGTGCATGACCTGCCGCCCTCTGACCCGATGCGCGAGGCCCGGCAGATCGAGCGGCTGGAGCGGCTGGCCGAGGAGGCCGACCTTGACCCGGAATTCGCCAGGAAATTCCTGAACTTCATCATCAGTGAAGTCATCAGGCATCACGAAAGGCTGCAGAAATAACCCAAGGCAGGATGGGTGAATCACCCATCCTACGAAACCCCGGACGGCAGAAAAACTGCCCGACGACAACCCTAACGGCGGGGATGCCCCGCCTGACGATCAACCCAAGGAGACTACCCATGGCTACCAAAATCCGTCTTGCCCGCGGCGGTTCGAAAAAGCGCCCGCACTATGCCATCGTGCTGACCGACAGCCGCATGCCGCGCGACGGCCGCTTCCTGGAGAAGCTGGGCACCTACAACCCGATGCTGGCCAAGGATGACGCGAACCGCGTCGTGATGAACCTGGACCGGATCAAGGAACTGCTGGCGCTGGGCGCTCAGCCGACCGACCGTGTCGCGCGCTTCCTGGAATCGGCCGGCGTTCTGGCCAAGAAGGCCCGTTCGAACCCCAAGACCGGCACCCCCGGCAAGGCGATGGCCGAGCGCGCCGCCAAGAAGGCCGCCCGCGCCGAAGCTCCGGCTGCCGAGTGATCTCAGCCTTTGCAGGCCCCCGACACCCGGGGGCCTGCGGTTTGCTATTGGGGACGGGCCATGTCTGACCGTATCTGTGTCGGGGTAATCGGGGGCGCTTTTGGCGTGACTGGTGAGGTGCGCCTGAAATCCTATTGCGCCGAACCGACGGCGATTGCCGATTACGGCCCGCTTTTCACCAAGGACGGCGGCCGCAGTTTCACGGTCCGGCTGACGCGGCCGGTCTCGGGCGGTCTGGGGGCGCGCGTGTCGGGCGTCAAGACTAAGGAAGAGGCTGACGCGCTGCGTGGGGTCGAGCTTTATGTTGACCGGGCAAAGCTGCCCAAGCTGCCGGACGACGAATTCTATCATTCCGATCTGATCGGGCTTGAGGCGCTGGATACCGGCGGTGTGGCCCTGGGGCGGGTGATTGCCGTGCACAACCATGGTGCGGGCGATATTCTGGAAATCAACGGGCCGGGGCGGAAATCCTCGCTGATGCTGCCCTTCACGCTGGCCGTGGTGCCGACGGTGGATCTGGCCGCCGGGCGTGTCATCGTCGATCTGCCCGAGGGGCTGGACTAAACCGCCCCGTCGCGCTTTGATGCGCGGAAAACGGGCGGGGCGGGAATGGAAAACAGGCAAAGGTTGCTGCAAGGCGCGACGGCGCTTTTGTATTTCGGGCCGCTGCTGGCGGGTCTGGGCGGTTTTGGCTGGCGGGTCATTCCGGTCTTTGTGGCGATCTTTCTGCTGTGGTTGTTCATCCTGCGCCCACAGATCTGGCCGCGACGACCGGCCGACTGGGCACGGCCCGAGGCGGCGGTAACGCTGGCCAGCCAAGGCGCGGTGCAGGTGCTTCTGGTGGCGGTCTGCTTTGGCATCGGGCGGGGGATCGGCGGTGTTCTGGCGGCGCTGCCGCCCTTTCCGCTGATGCTGCCGGTGGCGATCTCGTTCCTGTCGATCCCGCTGGCGCGGATGGTCTGGGACCCCTGGCATGCCGAGACCAAGGCCCGGAACGGGATGCCGGAGGCCGGTCAGGCGGGCGCTGCGGCGGCGGGGCGGATGGTGGCGGCGTTGGCCGCGCTGCCCGAAGATGTGACGCCAGAGGTGCTGGAGGGTCATCTGGTCGCGATGGGATTGCAGGTCGGGCCCGATGATTTGCGGCGGGCGCTGATGGGGCAGATTCAGGGTGGAACGGCCGGGCCGGTGCTGCGGCGCGCGGCGGTGCTGCATGCCACCCGGCCCGAGGTGGCGGCGGCGCTGACGGGGGGCGGCTATCCGAAGGCGGTGTTCGACGCTGTGGCCGGTTCCGGGGAAGGCCTGCTTTTTGCCGGGCGCTGTGCGGCGTTGGTGGCGGCGCGGCCCGATCTGGCCGGCGATTGCCCGGACGTGGCTGACCTGCAGGCCGCTTTGGCGCGCCATGGGGAAGAGGGGTCTTTTGCCGCAGCCGCCGCATCCGGGTGGGGGGCTGAAGCGGCAGGTCGGGCCTAGGCCCGGATCAGGGGCCAGCCTTGCCCTGAGGGCCGCGACGGGGGTAAAGCAGGGGCAGACCCGCCCGGAAGAGATGATCATGACCGACACCCCCGCCGACACGCCACCCCTTCCGGCACCGAAATCCCACGGGCGGCTGCAGATCAGCGCCAGCCTCAAGCCGCGGGTGCTGATGGAAGAGCCGATGTTGCTGAAGGGCGCCTGGGTGGCGCGGATCATCACGCTGTTTCCCGATGCCTTTCCGGGCACGCTGGGCCTGTCGCTGACGGGTAAGGCGCTGGAGATGGGGCGCTGGCGGCTGGAGCCGATTGACCTGCGGCCCTTTGGCATCGGAAAGCACCGCAATGTCGATGATACGCCCGCAGGCGGCGGGGCGGGGATGGTGCTGCGGGCCGATGTGGTGGACGCGGCGCTGAAAGTGGCGGCCGACGGCACGCCCAAGGATCGCGGGCGCTGGCCGGTGGTCTACCTCTCACCGCGCGGCAAGCCGTTCGATCAGGCTACGGCGCGGCGCTGGGCTGCGGCCGAGGGGATCACGCTGCTCTGTGGCCGGTTCGAGGGGGTGGACCAGCGGGTGCTGGACCATTGGCAGATCGAGGAGGTGAGCCTAGGTGATTTCGTGCTGACCGGCGGTGAGATCGCTGCGCAGGCGATGCTGGATGCCACGGTGCGGCTGATTCCCGGCGTTCTGGGCAATGCCGAAAGCATTGAGGAGGAAAGCCATTCCAACGGCCTGTTGGAACATCCGCAATATACCCGCCCGCAAATCTGGGAAGGCCGCGAGATCCCGGCAGTGCTGACCAGCGGCGACCATGGCAAGATCGCAAAGTGGCGCCGGGCCGAGGCCGAACAGCTGACGCAGGCGCGGCGGCCGGATCTTTGGGAAAAGCGGCGCGGCTAGGGACGCACCTTATCCGAAAAGGAAGTCGGCCTTGTCAATATCGGCCAGCACCACGTCATGCAGCACGATCCGCGTGATCGCGCCTTCGGCCCCTTTCAGGCGGATCACGACATCCTCGTGTCGTTGCAGCATCTCGAAACCATCGTCCAGACCGGCATCGCGGTCTCCCCAATGGATCGCGAAATGCGACAGGTCCAACACGTCATGGCCACGACCGATGGCGTCAAAATCCATCACCTGACCCGTGCCGGGATCGGTGATCTGGGGCAGCTTGTCACGATCAAGAAAGACGAAGACATCGGCATCGGCCCCGCCCCAGACCCGGTCTCCGCCCGAGGCATAGATCCGGTCATTTCCTGCGCCGCCAGACAGGCGGTCTGCGCCCTTCTGGCCATTCAGCACATCATCACCGCCCTGCCCGCGCAGGGTATCATCGCCGCCCCGGCCCACAAGGAAATCATCCCCCCGCGAGCCTGTTTTCAGGTCGGGGCCACGGGTTCCAAACCAGGCCGTAACGGTACAGCAGCGGGATTCGGGAGTCGCCATGAGAATGATCGTGCTTCGTAAAATTAGCGAACTTTCTCCTCTTTGGTTTATTTATTCAATCTTAATATACCCACATGCGTCCAGATGGCGCAGGAGGCCGTCCTGTCAATCTGTCTCCGGACAGCCTGCAACACCCGACTGTGGTGTTGCAGGTGGCATGTGGACGCTGCCTGAACCTGCAATATCCGGCTGGCGGGCGATGCCCGCCCCAACAGAGGCCCTGACAGGGGCCTTGTGGGCGCAATCGTCCTGAGCCCCCTGCCGTCTTTCCTGCACGGGCCTCCTCGTTGCGCTGGCGCGCCTCGTCGGGAGGGGCGTGGCAGGGGAACGATCGGCGTCCCGATCCCCTGCCAGACCGAAACCATCCCGGCCCGCGCCGCCCGGTTGGATCAGTAGATCAGCCCGTCATAAACGCCAAAGGCCCCGGCGGTTGACCCAAGACTGCGCGCCATGCCCTGATCGCGGGCATAGGCCACAACGGCCGAATAGGTGCCTGGCCCGAAAGAACCATCGACCCGGCCCCGGTAGTAGCCCCAATAGGCCAGCTGCCGCTGAATCTGATATCGCTGCGACGCTGGATAGCTGTTGAAGGCCCGGGCAAGCGGGGTGGAATAGATGCTTTGCGCCGGGGCCATTTTCCTGCCATGGCCGCGGTCGTATCCACGGTCATAGTCACGGTCGTGATGGTGATAGCCGTCATAGGGGCGCGGGGCGGGCTCCTGGTAGACAGCCGGCGGGCGGTCGCGGCGGGCGTCGTCGATGATCGCCTTCAGCACCAATGCCCCCACGGCGCCTTTCAGGGTGTCCTGCTCGCGCTGGCCCCAAGCGGCGGCGGGGCCGGTGCCGCCCAGGGCGACGGCCACGGCAAGGGTGGCGGTCAGGGCGGCGGATTTCAGATGCGGCAGCATGGTGGGATCCTTTCAGCTTGGCCCGGGTTGCCGGGCAACGAGGACAGGCTGGCGGGTTTGGTGGCGTCAGGCAAAATCAGGGGGCGGTTATCGGATAGCATGCCCTTTCGGCCGGACGCTGACACGGCCTTGCCCCTTTCGCGGGCGGTGCCGCCCTGACAGGATGGGGGCAGAAGACAGGGGGGCAAAGATGACAGGGGGAGCAAAGATGACGGGGGGGCAAAGATGACAGGCGTGGCCTTGGTGACCGGCGGCGATCGCGGAATCGGGCGGGCAATTGCGCTGCGGCTGGTCGAGGGCGGCTGGCGGGTGGTGGTGACGGCACTGCCGGGAACCGGGGCGGCCGCCCTTCCGCCCGGTTGCGCGCATGTGCCCCTGGACCTGCGCGACTCAGGGCAAATCCGGGACTGCCTGGCGCAGGTGGTCGCAGCGCAGGGCGGGATCGATCTTCTGGTCAACAACGCTGCCGTCGGCTCGGCCACGGTGGCGATGTTTTCCGACGACCCCGAGGCGCAGGACGGCCTGATGCTGGCGATCAACGCCGCCGGGACGCTGGCGATGTGCCGGGGCTTTCTGGCCGCCCCTGCCACCCGACCCGGTGCGCGCAAGCTGGTGAACCTGTCCTCGGTCGGCGGCGGGATCGCCACCTTCCCCGGGTTTTCACTGGCCGACGGGATGAGCAAGGCCGCCATCGCCCATCTGACCCGCCAGCTTGCCGCCGAGACGGTGCACGCGGGGGTGGATGTCTTTGCCCTTTGCCCCGGTGCGACCGATACCGAGATGTTCCGCCAGTCAACCCTGAACCACCTGACCGAGGAGGAGCGGGCGGCTTTTCTGGCCGGCCTGCCCAAGGGCCGCCTGATCCGCCCCGAAGAGATTGCCGATGTCGTGGCCTTTCTGGCCTCACCCGCCTCGACCGTGCTGCACGGGGCGGTGCTGGATGCCTCGATGGGGCTGGGGGTGCGGCCGGGTCTGGTGGCCGAGCGCCGGCATTAGGCGGGGGGCCTGACGTGCCGGTGCGGTGGCAGACACGCGCCCGCATGGGGCCAGCGTCGGCCTGTCCCGCACGCGTCCGGAGTTTTGCAAAACTCCGGTCCGATTTCTTGCAAGAAATCGGCGCCTGCCTACTGTCCCGCGCGATGTCGTGCTGGCTTTGTCACCAATTGCCAGAAACGTCCGGCTATCCCCGCCCCCCCGGGCGTTCGTGGCGTCATGAAAAACGGGGCCCGAGGGCCCCGTTTTCCGCGTATCGTCGTCGGATGATGCCGGTCAGATCGACAGGCAGACGTATTTCATTTCCATGTAGTCTTCGATCCCATGGTGGCTGCCTTCGCGGCCAAGGCCGGACTGCTTGACGCCGCCAAAGGGCGCGACCTCGGTCGAGATCAGGCCGGTGTTCACGCCGACCATGCCGTATTCCAGCGCTTCCTGAACGCGGGTGATGCGGCCCACATCGCGAGCGTAGAAGTAGGAGGCCAGACCGAAGATCGTGTTGTTTGCCAGATGAATGACCTCTTCCTCGGTCTCGAACTTGAACAGCGGTGCGACCGGGCCGAAGGTTTCCTCGGTGGCGACCTTCATGTCATTGGTGACGCCGGTCAGCACGGTCGGCTCAAAGAAGGTGCCGCCCAGGGCATGACCCTTGCCGCCGGTCAGAACCTTGCCGCCGCCCGAGACGACGTCAGCGATATGCTCTTGCACCTTTTCCACGGCATCCTGATTGATCAGCGGGCCGGTGGTGGTGCCCTCTTTCAGGCCATCGCCGACCTTCAGCTTGTTCACTGCTGCCGCCAGCTTTTCGGCGAAGGCGTCATAAACGCCGGCCTGCACATAGATCCGGTTGGCGCAGACGCAGGTCTGGCCGTTGTTGCGGAACTTCGAGATCATCGCGCCTTCGACGGCCTTGTCCAGATCGGCGTCATCGAATACGATGAAGGGCGCATTGCCGCCGAGTTCCATCGAGCACTTCAGAACCTGATCGGCGGCCTGACGCAGGAGGATGCGACCAACCTCGGTCGAGCCGGTGAAGGTCAGTTTCCGCACGCGCGGGTTTTCGCAGAATTCCTTGCCGATGTCCGAGGACCGCGACGAGGTGACGACCGAGAAGACACCTTTCGGCACGCCGGCGCGTTCGGCCAGCACGGCCATGGCCAGCGCCGACAGCGGGGTTTCGGCAGCGGGTCGGGCGACCATGCCGCAGCCTACGGCCAGCGCCGGGCCGACCTTGCGGGCGATCATGGCGTTCGGAAAGTTCCACGGCGTGATCGAGGTGGCCACACCGATCGGCTGCTTCAGGACCGTGATGCGCTTGTCGCGCTGATGGCCCGGGATGGTCTCGCCGTAAACGCGCTTGGCCTCTTCGCCGAACCATTCGATGAACGAGGCGCCATACAGCACCTCGCCCTTGGCTTCGGCCAATGGCTTGCCCATTTCGGCGGTCAGGATGGCGGCCAGATCGTCGGCATTTTCGACCATCAGGTCGAACCACTTGCGCATGACGGCGGCGCGTTCCTTGCCGGTGCGGGCGGCCCATTCGTGGCGGGCCTTGTCGGCCACCTCGATGGCGTGGCGGGCATCCTCGCGCGACATGTCGGCCACGTTGGCGATCACGTCACCACGGGCAGGATTGGTGACGGCGAAGGTCTTGCCATCGGCGGCGTTCACCCATTCGCCCGCGATATAGGCCTGCTCGACCAGCAGGCTGGGGTCTTTCAGGATAGAGCGCAGATCGGTTGCGGAATCGAGCATGTTGGCCTCCCATTTTTCGGCTGGCCATGCAATGCCTGCTTGGACGCAAAAAGTCCAGTTCCGGGGGTGGGGCTGGACTGGAATTCCGATCAAAACTGGAGTCATCGCATGACCGATCTGAGCCGCGACTACATGAATTCGGCCTTCATCCCCGGGGGTGACAGCTATTATCCGCGCTGGCAGGCCATGGCGGCGGCTTTTCGGGCAAGGATGGGGGAGCGGGCGGTGCTGGACATTGCCTATGGGCCGGGCACGCGGCAGCGGTTTGATCTGTTCCGGCCCGAGGGCACGCCCCGCGGGCTGATGGTCTTTGTCCATGGCGGCTATTGGTTGGCCTGCGGGCGCGAAGATTACAGCCAACTGGCGGCCGGGGCCGTGGCGCGGGGGTGGGCCTGTGCGCTGCCCTCTTACACGCTTGCCCCCGAGGGCCGGATTGCCGCCATGACGCAAGAGGTGGCGCAGGCGGTGCGGGCGGCGGCGGCGATGGTGCCGGGGCCGGTGGTGGTGACCGGCCATTCGGCGGGGGGCCATCTGTCGGCGCGCATGGGATGCGCCGACCTCGCGGTGCCGGTGGCGCGCGTCGTGCCGATCTCGCCCCTGGCCGATCTGGCGCCCCTGATGCAGACCGACATGAACGCCAATCTGAAGATCGACGCGGCCGAGGCGGCGGCGGAAAGCCCGGCCCACCACCCCCTCCGGGCGGGGGTTCAGGCCCATGTCTGGGTGGGCGGGCAAGAGCGGCCGGTGTTTCTGTGGCACGCCCGCACCCTGTCGGAGGAATGGAACTGCCCCTGGACGGTTGACGCGGGCCGCCACCATTTCGATGTGATCGACGGGCTGGGCGATGCGGCCTCGCCCCTGATGGCGGCCTGTGTGGACGGGCTGTAAACTGCCTTAAGGCGTGTCGAACTTGCCCAGTTTGGCCAGATCCATCTGGCCGATCAGCTCTTGCGCCTTGGCGGCCTCGCCATTGGCCTGCAACAGCACCCGGTTTTCCAGCAGGGCCATGGTGGTCTGGCCTTCCTGTTCAAGGAAGGTCACGCCGTTGATCTCTACCGTCTTGCCCATCATCGCGATCATCTGGGCATTGCCCAGAACCCCGGCAAAGGTTTGCACCATCATGTTGTCGGCATAGGCCGACAGGGTGATCGTCAGACCTTCGGCGTCGGCGTAGGTTGCTTCGGCCCCCGACCCGCCGCCCATCATCGACAGGCCCTGCGCCATGTCGGTATTGTCGCTGCGCGTCCAGCCTTCGGGCGCAGGCGGAAAGAGCGCCAGGAGCATGCCGCTTTGCATCGCGGCAATCTCCTTGCC
>JALQYS010000011.1 GCA_023254015.1 Paracoccaceae bacterium | reverse complement strand
TTGGTTCCATGAAAACCCATCCCGCCTAACCCGGCAATTCCGTGGCTTTCGTTCTGCGAACACAGCGTCGAGAGGATGCCCATGCCAGGCCCAGATCAGATCGCTTGCTGGACGGTGGTTGATCGGCTCTTCGGTGCTGGCCCCGTGTGGCGCATCAATCGGCGTTCGACCAGCCGGATCACGCCTATCAAGACCAGATTCAGCGCCAAATAAAGCACCCCTGCGATGGCGAAGACTTCGAAAATCGCAAATGTCTGGCTCATCAAGCGTTTCGCGTAGCCGGTGATTTCCAGCACGGTGATGGTCGAGGCAAGGCTGGTGCCTTTGACCATCAACACAAGTTCGTTGCCATAGGCGGGCAACGCCTGCCGGATCGCCAGCGGAAACTCGATGCGGCGAAAACGCGTCATGCGCGACATACCGCAGGCTTTGGCCGCTTCGACCAGACCAGCGGGCACGGCAACAAGTCCGCCGCGAAAAATCTCAGACGTGTAGGCTGCGGTGTTCAGCGCCAATGCCAAAACCGCGCAGCGTGAACCTTCGCTGACGACCCACCAAAGGGCTGGCGTGTCGTGGATGAATTTGATCTGCCCAAGGCCGTAATAAATTAGGAATATCTGCACCAAAAGTGGGGTGCCGCGAAAAACAATACTGTAGTAGCGCGCAAACGCGGAAAGCCACGAATTGTCTGACCCGCGCAGGATCGCAAGGCCCAAGCCCAGATTAAAACCGATGGCCACGGAAAGGGCCGTAAGCGTCAGGGTCATCCAAAGACCTTTGAGCAGCACAGGCACGGCAAGCTGAATAAGCTCCATGGCTCAGGCACCTTTCCGAGGAGACAAAAGGGTTTCAACCTTATTGAAGCCGACCTGGCTTGTCAGAGTGATCATCAAGTAAACTACGGCGGCAATTGAATAGAAGATCAGGGGATTATGGGTTGATCCCGCGCCGATAAAGGCCGTCCGCATCAACTCTTGCAGTCCAACCACCGACACCAATGCCGTGTCCTTGATCGTGGTTTGCCAGACGTTGTTTATGCCCGGGAAGGCAATGCGTAGCATCTGCGGGGCGATGATGCGCGCGAAGATCCGGCGACTGGGCAGGCCAAGCGCCACAGCCGCCTCGATATGGCCTTTCGGGATTGCAGCAAGCGCACCGCGGATGACCTCGGTTGAATAAGCGCCCGAAATGGCGCTGATCGCGGCCACTGTGATGAAGAACGCATAGCCCGCGTCGGCAAGTTCCGCAAAGCCGAAGGCCGTTGCAATCTTGGTGACAAATTCCACCGACCCGAAAAACAGCAGGTAGATGATCAACAGTTCCGGCACTCCGCGGATAACCGACGTGTAAAGATCGACCAATTGCGACAGCCCAAACACCGCGCGCCATTTGAACAGACCGCAGATCGTCCCGATGATCAGCCCGAAGATCATGCTGGCCACACCGACGGCGATGGTGACTGCGGCACCACGCAGAATTGCACCGACCCAGCCACCCTCCCAGACCTGTACCAAACCGAATTCCATCGCTTCATCCTGTTTTCTGAAACACGCGCCCAGCCGATGCCGGGCGCAGTCTGCTCTTGAAATTTCGGCCCGGTGTTACTGGCAGGGGCGCGAGATATCCATGTTGAACCACTTCTCGCTGGAAGCCTTGATCGAGCCATCCGCGATCAGCTCGCAAAGCGCGGTGTCGATTTTCGCTTTCAGGTCCGCGTCATCCTGACGAATGCCGACGCCAACGCCTTCGCCCAAGGTCGGGTCAAAGGTGGAGATGATGTTCACATCGACAAACTGGAAGCCTGCGCCTTCGGGCTTGTCCAGAAAGCTCTGCAGGGCCGATACATCGGCAAAGCCCGCATCGACGCGGCCGTTCGCAAGGTCGATCTGCATTTCATCCAAAGTGGCGTAGGATTTCAGCGTCGCGGTCGGCGCAAGCTTTTCCATGAAATGGGCATGGGTGGTGCCTGCCTGCACGCCAACCGAATGGCCATCAAGAGCGGCCAGCAGCGCCGGAATCTCGGTGATGCCCGCGAGGTCGGACTCCTTGGCGACGACAACCTTGTTGGCCAGTTCAGCATAACCGATCGAGAAGTTGATTTCCTTCTTGCGGTCGGCGGTGATCGACATGCCCGAAATGATGATGTCAAACTGGTTGGCCTGCAATGCCGGGATCAGCCCGTCAAATGCCTGAACCACGAATACACATTCCATCGCCAGCTTGGTGCAAAGCATGTTGCCTACGTCGGCGTCAAAGCCGGTGACAGCACCGTTGGCATCAGCCATGCTCCACGGGGGATACGCACCTTCGGTCCCGATCTTCAGCTGGCCTTCGGCCTGCGCCCCAGACGCAGCCCCAGCGAGCAGCGCGATGAGTGAAAGAACTTTCAATTTCATGTCCGTCTCCTTGTTGAACTTCGTTTCCTTTTGGTCTTCACCGCACCGATTTCGCCCTGTTCTGGCTTGCCCGGTCGCGATGTCAGTCTCAGAACGTCCGGGCTAGGAACTGACGCAAACGTTCTGAACGCGGTTGACCGAACAGATCGGCCGGGGTTCCTTCTTCCTCCACGCGCCCCCGGTGGAGGAACATCACTTTGTGACTGACTTCGCGTGCGAACTGCATCTCATGCGTCACAAGGATCATCGTATTGCCCTCTTCGGCCAGTTGGCGGATGACACGCAGCACTTCGCCTACCAGCTCGGGGTCCAGCGCCGATGTCGGCTCGTTATCTCGCTCCGCCCGTAACCCTGGTCGCGGTCGTGGGAGGCACGGCACTGGGCATCGCGGGCCTGGC